>DATMZP010000228.1:0-9585 GCA_035573595.1 Hyphomicrobiaceae bacterium | reverse complement strand
C
The DNA here is from genome assembly GCA_035573595.1 of Hyphomicrobiaceae bacterium. GTDB lineage: Bacteria > Pseudomonadota > Alphaproteobacteria > Rhizobiales > Hyphomicrobiaceae > AWTP1-13. The sequence continues at coordinate 9,584 of DATMZP010000228.1, read as the reverse complement.
ACCCCGGCGACTGGTTCCGGGGCACCTTCGTCTCGGTTGATCTGGCCGATGCGGAGGCCACGGGCGCGGCGCTCGGCCGCTTGGCCGCCGAGCATCGGGTGCTGCGGCTCGTCAACAATGCGGGCATCTCGCGACCGGGTCGGGTCGAGACTCTGACGCCGCAGACTATTGACGAGCACATGGCCATCAACTTCCGCGCCGTCGTGCAATGCGTGCAGGTCGTGCTTCCGGCGATGCGGGAAGCGAGGTTCGGGCGCATCGTCAACATCGGCTCGCGCGCCGGCCTCGGCCGCGAGGGGCGCATCGCCTACGGGGGCAGCAAGGCCGCCGTGGTCTCGCTCACGCGCTCGCTGGCGCTGGAGGTGGCGAAGGACGGTATCACCGTCAACTGCGTGGCACCCGGCCCGGTCGAGACGGAGATGTTCGGGGCGAACCATCCGCAGGACTCGGCCGAGCGCCAGCGCATCGTCGGCGCGGTCCCTGCGGGCAGGGTGGGCACGACGAAGGAGATCGCCGCCGCCTGCGCCTACTTCCTGTCGGACCACGCCGGGTTCACGACGGGGCAGGTGCTCTACGTCTGCGGCGGCCTTTCCGTCGGATTGGCGCCGGCCTGACGAGGGCGCGTCGGCGGGCAACGTGCGCACGGGAGCCGGCCCAACGCCGGCCCAACGCCGGAACGGGTCGCGTGCCTGCGGCGACGTCGGGATTGACCCTGGGCCGCAACCTGCCGCCTATAGTGGCGACGCACTGCGAGGAGCCCCACATGCAAGATCACGACGTCGTCGGCATCGGCAACGCCATCGTCGACATCATCGGCCGTTGCGACGACGCCTTCCTGGCCACGCATGGGCGCGTCAAGGGCTCCATGCAGCTGGTCGACGCAGACACGGTGGAGCGCCTCTACGGAGCCATGGGGCCCGGCACCGAGGTCTCCGGCGGATCGGCGGCCAACACCATTGCCGGCATCGCCTCGTTCGGCGGCAACGCCGCCTTCATCGGCAAGACCGCCACCGATCAGTTCGGCGAGGTGTTCCGGCACGACATCCGCGCCATCGGCGTGACCTTCGATACGCCGCCGGCAGCCGGCGGCGATCCCACCGGGCGCTGTCTCATCCTGGTGACGCCGGACGGGCAGCGGACCATGAACACCTTCCTCGGCATCAGCCCGCAGCTCGGCAGCGGCGAGGTGGATGCCGCGCTGATCCGCTCCGCGCGCATCGTCTACCTGGAAGGCTACCTGTTCGACCGGCCCGAGGCCAAGGCGGCATTCCGGCAGGCAGCGGATATTGCGGCGAAGGCTGGGCGGCAGGTAGCGCTGTCGCTGTCCGATGCGTTCTGCGTGGACCGCCACCGGGCCGAGTTCCTGGAGCTGGTGCGCAGCTCGGTGGACATCCTGTTCGCCAACGAGTCCGAGGTCACCTCGCTCTACCAGACGACCTCCTTCGACGCGGCGGCACGGCGCGCGCAGGCCGATACCAAGCTGGCCGCGCTCACCCGCTCCGAGAAGGGCAGCGTGATCCTGAGCAGCGGCAGGGCCATCGAGATTCCGGCCGCGCCGGTGGCCAGGGTGGTGGACACCACGGGCGCCGGCGACCTTTACGCGGCAGGCTTCCTGTTCGGCGTGGCGCGGGAGTTAAACCTGGAGACGGCCGGCCGGCTGGGAAGCCTGGCAGCGGCCGAGATCATCTCCCACATCGGCGCCAGGCCGGAGGCGAAGCTTGCCGACCTGGCCCGCGCCGCCGGCCTTCTGGCCTGACGCCGCTGTCAACGCTTCGTCCAGCACAGGGGAGAAACCAATGTCGAACACCGTGCGCCGCCTCAACCCGCCGACCATGGAGAAGCCGCCGGGCTACACCCACATCGTCGAGGTCACCGGCCCCACTCGCGTCGTCTACTTCGCCGGCCAGCTGGGGGTGGACGAGACCGGCGCCTTCGCCGGGGCTCCTGGCGACTTCAAGGCGCAGACCGTACAAGCTTTCGAGAACCTGAAGGCGGCGCTCGCCGCGGTCGGCGCAGGCTTCGAACATCTCGTCAAGATCAACAACTACCTTGTGGACATCGAGCGCAACATGGCTGCGTTCCGCGAGGTGCGCGACGGTTACCTTGCCGCATCGGCTCTGCCGGCCAGCACGACCATCGGCGTGCCGGCTCTGGCGCGGCCCGGAGGCCTGTTCGAGATCGAGGCTGTCGCGGTGGTGCCCACGGCGTGAGGCGGTCAGAGCTTTCGTGTCGGCACTGCGGATCTTTGCTCTGGCGGAGGTGACGGGTGTGCCCCACCTACCCACCAGACAGAACAGCGACGCCGGGGAGAGAGAGGCCACGGCGCCGCTGTCCTAGGTCCGGCAAGAGGGTGTGGGGGGATTCTTGCCGAACTCCTCCTGCTGCACGTTGCCTGTTTGCGATGCCGACACGTGCAACTTCCCCAATTCCAGCTCCACGTCCTCGACTGCCCGCAATGACCCGCCGCGGGCCTTGATGCGCGCCTCGTCGACCGACATCGACGGCAGATGGCCGATGGCGATCCGCTTGAGCTTGCCGCGCCGGCCGCCGATCCATTTCTGCACCAGCCACGTACCGTGACCGTTGGCCGAGACGCGCAGTCCGAAGCCCCGTAACTCCGTATCCCACAGGAACGCCGACTTGCCGGTACGCCGAGACGCGGTGCGCAGCGTGTCGATTACGCGCTCCGTAATCTTCGCCTTTGCCATGCCCGGCGGTGCCCGTGTCCCGCTACAACCAGAAAACGTCACCACCCCGTCGGAAAGGACAAGAGCGCAGCCAGCAGGCCGATGGCGAGAAGAATGCAGCCGTGCCCCCACAGCTCAGTCCCGAACCGCCGGTCCCTGTCGCGGCTGCTACGCATCTGATTGCCCCACCGAGCGAAACCCAGCATCGGCCGATATCTATCATGTAGCCGATAACCGTCATCGGTATCATGATTCGGGGCGACGATCCACGCCACCGCCGGCGCTGCGCGCCGGCTGAGGGGTATTGGAGATGTATTGGAGAGGCCGCCTCCGAGCGGTTGGCGAAGCTGTCCTTATTGGCTCCGTGGGCCACCGCGCAGGTCGCAGCAACAGACACCGACAAGGATCGAATGGGCTGTCCGTGAGCATCGCGCCCGCGGTCGTCGCACGGCGCATGGCGCGCGCGAAGTGTGTCCGGCCGGCACCCGTAGCGTGGAAAACACTTCTTGCTTCCGCCTGAGCCTGCTGACTCCACTCCGAGTGTGTGGCCAGATTTGGTGATTGCGCTGTGTCGCTAGCGGGACACGGGATCATTCTGTTCGGGAGATCTGCAATATGGCGGACGATGCATTGCCGACCGGCGAGAACCTCGCAATGGATGATCACGAGGCCGACGACCTCGCAAGGAAGCTGCGCAAGGGCAAGCTGCCTCAGATGGTGGACTGGTTCGATCCGCTGGTGCTCGGCTCGGTTGGTATCCGAACGCTCATCTCCACGACGATCGGCGAGTACGCCGATCAACGGCCGATGCAGGAAGCTGCTGATGGTGAGCCGGTCGGAAAAAGGCTCGTCACGCGCCACGACTTTAGTAAGACAGAGGGGGACGAGGTTGTGCCCCCTGACGCTGATCCCGAGAATCTGAACTTTGCGACTAGACGTGAGAAGGGCGACCAGGATGCACCTCCCAGCGAGACAGACCTCGCCAGGACGAACCGTCGCCTCAAGCTGGATTCGGGTGCCTTCTGGGTCGACTTTATTGCCGATTTGGGTGATGGGTTCGAGGCGACTTATGCGATGGCTTATCTCCTCGCGGCCGAGAGGCTGCAGGTAGGCGGCGTGCTCCAAGAGTTGCCCGCCGGTCAAATCCTAATTTGGGGTGGTGACCTCGCCTACCCGAACGCGACGCTCGAAGAGTATCGCAAACGGTGTCTCGATCCCTACGATTGGGCATTCAGCGCCGATGCATTCAAACAGGAGCCGGATAGGGAACTGTTCTTCGTTGCCGGCAATCATGACTGGTACGATGGTCTCTCCGCCTTCACAACCCAGTTCTGCTACGAAGCATCGTCCGTCGGTGCCTGGCGCTGCAGGCAGGAGCGGAGCTATTTCGCTCTCCGGCTTCCCTACGACTGGTGGATCTGGGGCATCGATGTAGCGCTCGGCGACAACATCGACGTCGGGCAGCTTCATTACTTTCAGGGGGTTGTGGAGAGCGAGTGCTTTAGCGAAAAGTTGAACCCCAAAGTCATCGTCATCCTGCATGCACCGGATTGGACGAAGCCATCCTACAAGGCCCTCACCAAAATCTGCGAACTGGTCCGGCAGAGGGGCGAGGTGTGCGCAATCATTGCGGGCGACCTGCACCATTATAGCCGATACCAGAGCGTCGAGCCTGCGGCAGCGAAGGGCTCACTGCCTCGGGACCAGCCTCTGCACTTGATCACGTCGGGCGGGGGCGGTGCCTTTGCCCATCCCACGCACGACAGGGCCAACATTCAGGAGATCGAACCGGCGGTCGCGACCCGGCGGATCAGGGGTATGGGCCAAGCCCTGAAGGCCGAGAAGAAGGAGGAAGGCAAATATCGGTTCCGATACACGAAATTCTACCCATCGAGGGGCCGAAGCAGGATGCTCACGTTGAAGAACCTGTGGCTGCCTTTTCGCAACTGGCGCTTCGCCTTGCTGCTGGGCTTCGTGTACTTGCTCTATGCATGGGTATTCAACATTGCGGCCCCCAAGGACGCCGTCGTCGGGACTGCGCATACCGGCATGAACGTCGGCGATGCGGCTGCCGTGGCGACCGCTGCTCAGAACAATCCTGCGTTCTTCTTCATGCTGCTCGGGCTCTGGGTCGGCCTCATTGCCTATGTCGATGCCAACCTGTCGAACCGGTTTCTGAAATGGTTGAACATGCCCAGCAAGCTCCTTTTCGGAACGCTCCACTACAGCGCCCACGTAATGGCTCTGCTCTACGTCAGCTCGTTCAGCATGGTGTCGGCCGCCACCATCTTCAATCCATTAATCGGTGCCATAGCTCTCTCCGGTAACGAGCTTATTGGCGAGTTGCTGCAAGCCATCTCCTTTACGAGGGGCCGAGAGGCAGAGCTCGCAACAGTCAATAGTTGTCTTGCTGCAATCGATTGGGGTGCGGGCGGCTCGCTGGGTCGGGACTGTGCCAGGCTGCTGCAAAAGAGCGCCTTCTACGTCACTGCAACGGCGCTCGCCTCTGCCGCAATCACGATCCTGATCGGAGGCTTTGTCGGCGGATTCATCTTTGGCTGCTATTGGGTTATCACGTCGGCGCTATTCGGCATGCACCCTGACGCCTTCAGCGCCCTTGCCATCAAGGACTACAAGAATTTTCTCAGGATGAAGTTCGAGAAGGACAAGCTGACGATCTATCCGATCGCCCTGGACCGCGTGCCTGGGCCCAAGGAATGGCGGCCCTGGAGAAAGAGCGACTACAAGGACCCGAACCTCAAGCACAGGCCGCTGCTTGTACCGAAGAAGGATATGAAGCCGCGGTTGATCGAGGGGCCGATCGAAATCCACCGAGCAAACCAGCCGCCTTACGCTGATGTGAAGGCGTACAGACCGCGCGGAGAGGGCTGAAGCGCGTGTGCGCTGGTAGAGGTGCATGTCTGAACCTGACACACTTCCTCCGGTCTGCGTCCGTCAGGGTCCGGAGGCATAACGGTCTTTGCCTGCGTGCATGCGTTGGGCCAACGGCGAGAATCTGCTTTAGCCTTGCCTTGGACGACGCGGTGAGCGCGGGGGACAGATCGCGTGCGTGGCTTCGCAGACCGGAGGATGTGGGCTATCCTGCCGGCATCGGTTCGCTTGATTGCGCGCGGGAGGGACATTGAACTTCAACTCGCTGGAGTTTCTTGTTCTTTTTCTGCCGGCCACACTGCTCGTCTTTTATGCAGTGCCGCGGCACCTGAGGCTGTGGGTGCTGGTCGGCGCCTCGCTCGTGTTCTACGGCGTCTCCGGCCCGGAAGTTCTCCTCGCCTTTGTCATCGCCATCGCCTGGGGCTACGCCACGGCCTTCCTGCTGCAGCGCTGGCCCAAGGCGCTCGCGCTGGTCATGGCCGTGTCGGTGCCGGCCTTCACGCTGGTGATGTTCAAGTACCTGGGCTTCATCCTGGACAGCGTGCAGGCGGGCCCGGACATGCGGGCGCATTTCTCGTTCTTCCTCGGCATCCTGCTGCCGGCTGGCATCAGCTTCTACACTTTCGAGATCGTCTCCTACAGCATCGACGTCGCCGACGGCAAAATCCCCCCGGAGCGCGACGCGCTGCGCTTCGCCGGCTTCGCCACCTTCTTTCCGCACCTGATCGCCGGGCCGATCATGCGCTACGCAGACCTGCGCGACCAGCTGCGCGCCCTGCAGGAGACCGAGCGGCTTGAGCCCCACCTCGCCTCCGGGCTCCGGCTGCTGGCCATCGGCCTGTTCTTCAAGATCTTCGTCGCCGACATCAGCGGCAGCCTCGCGGCCAAGGCCACCGGCCTCGCGGCCGGAGAGGCGCTGGCGCTCGATCGCCTTGTCCAGGTCGCGTTCTGGTCCATGCAGATCTACTACGACTTCTGGGCCTACTCGGTGATGGCCATCGGCCTGGGGCGCCTCTTCTGCGTGGAGCTGCCGGTCAACTTCAGGGAGCCCTACCTCTCGGCCAACCCGCGGGAGTTCTGGCAGCGCTGGCACATCACGCTGTCCTACTGGCTGCGCGACTACGTCTACATCCGCATGGGCGGGCGCGAGGCCTACGTGCGCAACATCCTGATCGTGTTCGCGCTGGTCGGCCTGTGGCACGGCGCGGGGTGGAATTTCGTCGCCTGGGGCGTCTATCACGGCGCCCTCGTCATCCTCTACCATGTCACGCGGCCCGCCTGGGACCGCCTGCCGCACGCTGTCTCCGTTGCCCTCACGTTCACCCTCGTCAGCTTCGGCTGGCCGCTGTTCTTCCTGAGCCTCGGCGACTACTGGGCCTTCCTGAGAGACCTCGCCACTCTGCCCTGGGGTGTCGAGCAGTTCGGCTTGCGCCACCTCCTCTTCCTGGCCGCCATCGGATTGATCACCTTCGGCGTGCGCGAGAAGGTGTGGCTCGACATCGAGCCGCCGCTCGGGCGGCTTGAGCAGCGCCGGCTCCTCGGATCGCCGGTGCTCGCCGCCGCGCTGATGTTCGCCGGCATGCTGTGCATCTCGCTCAGCAAGACCTTCATCTACTTCCGCTTCTGATGCTTCCGGCCCCTTCCATGCCGCACGCCGCTCCCTCGCAACGCCGCTGGCTCGCCGCCTTCGGGCTCACTCTGGCGTGTCTGGCCGGCCTCGCATTGTGGCTCTACCTGCGCCTGCCCAGCTTCCGCAGCCCCGCCTTCGACTTCCGTACCCTGGGTCCCGACCAGTCCTTCGTCACCCAGGGCCTCACCCGCCGTCAGGACGGCTCGCTCAAGCTTGGCTTTGCCGAGAGCTACCCGCCGCCCCGGATCGGGGCCTACGGCAATCACATCATCAACCACCTGAGCTCGGAAGCCTTCGGGCGCGCCCCGGACCCGGCCTTCTTCTTCAACTATGCGTTCGCCAACCTCGCCCTGCCCGAGCTTGAGGCCTATCTCGGCCATCTGGAGAAGCTCGGGCATCTGCCGACGCAGCTGGCGCTGGTCCAGATCACCACCCCGAACAACGACAACGGCCACTACATCGTCAACTGGGGCCACGAGCTGCCGCCGGACATCCTCCTGGAGCGCCTGGTGGTGCAGGGCAACCTTGGCGACGCCGCCGGGCTGGCGTGGCAGATGATGCGCAGCGAGCTCAACGAGGTGCTGAACTACAACACCGCCATCCTGAGCCTGGTGCAGGGAGGCCCCGACAATCGCATTGCCAGCGAGGCGGCCTGCCGGGACGCTCCACCGGAGTGGTTGCAGCGGCTGCCAATGGCGCTGCGCGGTGCCGTCGGCCCCATCGCCGGGCGCAGCTTCTACTGCCTGCCGCAGAACCGCTGGTACGCCTACCGGCGCGACGGCTCGATGCCGCTGCAGCCGGGGGAGGGGCCAGTCCCCCTCATTAGGAACGAGAACCCGCTGAAGGACAGCGAGCGGGAGCTGAACGCCGGCGACGAGGCCCGGATCGCCCGCTACCTGCGGGCGATCGAGGCCATCGGCCGGCGCGCCGGGATCAAGCTCGTGTTCCTGGTGCCGCCGGTCTACGAGACCGACGACCGGCGCGACAGCCAGGTGAACCGCATCTTCGACCGCGGCCTGGCTCTCGCGCCGGAGGTGCCGGTCATCGACCACCGCCACCTCCACGGCGATCCCGCCCTGTTCCACGACTATCGCCACCCTTCGCCCCGCTACTACCGCCTGCTTGCCGACGAGCTGAGGCGGCGAGGCTACCTCGACTGAGCCGACTTGCGGGGCGGCGGGCCGGCTGGGGGCCCGGGCCTGCGCTCAAGGTCGCATCCAGGCCGCATCAGGCCGCAGAACGGAGGTTGTCCTGTTGCCGGCCCCGTGCTAGTGGGGTGCGCCTCTGGCATGGAATTCGCTCTCCCTGGGCCCAGCGCCCGCGGCCTCCCAGATCGAGCGCGACCCGCCGGAGCCCGGGCCGACCTGGCCGCGGGACAAAAAGCACCGGTAGCTCAGCTGGATAGAGCACCAGACTACGAATCTGGGGGTCGGGAGTTCGAATCTTCCCCGGTGCGCCAGACAAAAAGATCAATAATTTCCAGCACTTGCGGGCAGTTTGGCACGATTAAACGCCCTCGAAAAATCATCGCAGAACGCCATCTGTGGCATATTCGTGGCGAATTCCGGCCAGTGACCCCCGGTTTTGGGCACTTGTGACAAGTGGCCGAATCCCGGACGTTCCTCGCCGGGACTGGAGGGGCACATCATGACCAAGCAACGCCGCGGACTGGCTCTGACGCCGAGCGAGAGACGAGAGATCGCGGCACTGCTGGAGGTGGTGCGCGCCGAGCTAGCCGACGCGGCACGAGACGCGCGGGGTGAACTGGCCGGGCTGTTGGGCCTTTGGGACGAAGTGATCGGCGACATGGCTGAAGGCGGCACCACGAGTCAGAGCACACGGACGGCCGCGCAACCCGCCGCGCCGGAGCCGCAGCCAACTGGCCTGGAGACCATGAGCCGGGCCGACGTGGCCCGCTTGCTCCGGACCAGTGTCAGCACCATTCAGCGCATGGAGAAGGATAACCGGCTGCCCAAGCCGCTCAAGACCGGTCCGCGGTCACGCCGCCACCTGGTCAAGGATGTGAACGCCCTCATAGAGCGGTTGGAGGCCGAGCGGGACGCGCAGCAACGGCGCCGACTACACTGACAGCAGGCCAACAGACCAACAGACGCCATCAACAGACCAGCAACAGACGAAGCTCGGGTTTTCCAGCTGGCTGAGCCTATTGGTGGCGAAAATCGTCTATTCAACAGACAGACCCCCACCCTGGGCTCCCCAAACGGGGGGCGGCCTCGGTAATTCACTGGACGGCGGAGTCTACGGCTCCAACTTCCAGGATTTCTCAGGACCGGAACCCTATATGGGTAACTGATCAGTATACGTTGTTTATTGACCTGCGCCACCCCCGGCCGTGAGCCAGCCATCAGCTCCAG
>DATMZP010000227.1:0-4025 GCA_035573595.1 Hyphomicrobiaceae bacterium | reverse complement strand
CAGGGATGCATCCCGATCTCAACGCGGCCGCGAGCCGGGCCGGACGAGACCATTGCCCCGCCGGCATATCTGCGTTGACGTTCCGCGGGCGTGGGCCTTGGCCCCAACAGCTTGGCGCCTCGCCCGAATTCTGCGCATAGTCGGGCGTGGAGGAGCCAGGGAAACACCTGCATGCAAGTCCCGATCGCGGGCGCCATCGACTGCGACGTGCATCCGGCCATGCCGAGCGTGACGGCGCTGCTGCCCTATCTCAGCGACTACTGGCGCGACCAGATCGCCAACCGGCACATCGACAAGCTGCCGTTCCAGCTGTCGAGCTATCCGCCCTCCTCGCCCCTGTCGGCACGGCCTGACTGGAAGGCGGGGCAGAGCCCCGGACACGTCGAGACCTTGCCGCCCGATCCGATCCGCGCTCACGTGCTCGACCGCTTCGAGCTCAGGCATGCCATCTGCAACACGCTGCACGGCGGCGTGGCGCTGTTCAACAACGACATGGCGGCTGCCATCTGCTCCGGCGTCAACGACTGGGTGGCAAAGGAGCTGCTGGACGCCGAGCCGCGCCTGCGCGCCTCCATCCTGGTGCCTGCCCATGACGTGGAGCTCTCCTTGCGCGAGATCGAGCGGGTGGCGCCGGACAAGCGGTTCGTGCAGGTGCTGTTCCTGGCCATGGGCGAGGCGCCGCTGGGCCGGCGCTCCAACTGGCCGCTGTTCGCCGCTTGCGAGAAGCACGGGCTGGCGGTGGGCATCCACGCCGGCAGCACCTATCGCCACGCGCCCACCTATGCCGGCTGGCCGTCCTACCGGGTGGAGGACTACGTGGCCCAGGCCGGCGCCTTCGAGACGCAGTTGCTGAGCCTGATCGCCGAGGGCGTGTTCCAGAAGTTCTCCGGCCTGAAGGTGGTGCTGATCGAATCCGGCTTCACCTGGCTGCCGCACTTCCTCTGGCGCACCGGCAAGACCTGGCGCGGGGTGCGGTCCGAGGTGCCGTGGATCGACCGATCGCCCACCGAGATCGTGCGCGACCACGTGCGCTTCACCCTGCAGCCGGTGGATGCGCCGAAGGGCGAGCCTGAGGTGCTGGCGCGTGTCATCGAGCACATGGGTTCGGACGAGTTCCTGCTGTTCTCGACCGACTATCCGCACTGGCAGTTCGACGGCGAGGACGTGGTGCCCGCCGGGCTGGGCCGGGACACAATCAGGAAGATGCTGATCGACAATGCTCTCGACGCCTATCCGCGGCTGCACGAGGCGCCGGAGGGCGGCGCGGCCCAGAACGGTTCGGAGAGCGAGGAGGCGGTGTCATGAACGTGCCGGTCCGGCAGCCGGTGGCGGCGCAACGGCTCAAGGTGGTGGACTGCGACATCCACCCCGCCTACGCCGCGCCTACCGCGCTCTTCGAGTTTCTATCGCAGCGCTGGCGCGACCACTGGTCCACGTTCGGCACCTTCTTCCGGCCGGCGCTGATCGGCCAGCTGCCCTTCCCGCGCATGATGGCGGGCGGCATGCGGATCGACTCGTTCCCCAAGAACGGCTCGCCTCCGGGCGCTGACCTGGAGCTGATGCAGCGTCAGCACCTCGACGCCAACGGCGTCGAGGTGGGCATGCTGATCGCGCTCAGCCGCGGCGGCATGGAGGAGCGCAACCTGGACTTCGCGGCGGCCCTCTCCACGGCGGCCAACGACTGGCAGCTCCACAAGTGGTGCGAGCCGGAGCCGCGCCTGCGCGCCGCCATCGTCGTGCCGCAGGAGAACACCGAGCACGCCGTGGCCGAAATCGAGCGCCGCTCGTCCGATCCGGCGTTCGTGCAGATCCTGATGTCGCCGCGGTCGGCGGACCCGCTCGGCAACCGCCGCTACTGGCCGATCTACGCGGCAGCCGAGGCCCACAACAAGCCGGTCGCCTTGCATGTGGCGGGCTTCAGCGGCGGGCACTCCTCCACGCCCACGGGCTGGCCGACGTATTACATGCAGGAGCACTACGCCCAGACCACGGGCATGCAGAGCACGCTCGCAAGCTTGGTGTTCGAGGGCGTGTTCGAGCGATTCCCGAACCTCAAGGTGGTGCTGATCGAGGGCGGCTTCGCCTGGGCGCCGGCGCTCGCCTGGCGCATGGACAAGGCCTGGGAGCGCATGCGCGCGGAAGTGCCGCACGTCAAGCGACCGCCATCGGAGTACGTGCGGCAGCACGTGTGGTTCACCACCCAGCCCATCGACGAGCCGGACCAGCCGAAGCATCTCGTCGACACCATGGAGTGGGTGGGCTGGGACCGCATCATGTTCTCCACCGACTACCCGCACTGGGACTACGACGATCCCGCCCAGGTGCTCGCCCGGCTCAAGCTCACGGCCAAGCAGAAGGCGATGCTGCTCGGGGACAACGCGCGCGCGTTGTACGGCCTGGCATGAGCCGGCGCGTTCTGGCGAAGGCGGGCGAGATCGAGCCCGGCAAGTGCAAGATCGTCACCGCCATGGGCCGCGAGATCGGTATCTTCAACGTGGGCGGGGAGTATTACGCACTCTCCAACCGCTGCCCGCACATGGGCGCCGAGCTCTGCAAGGGATGGATCGTCGGGCTGGTGGAGCCCGGCGAGCCCGGCCAGTACAAGCTGGTGCGCCAGGGCGAGTTCCTCCGTTGCCCGTGGCACGGCTGGGAGTTCGACATCCGTACCGGCCAGTCCTGGTGCGACCCGAGCTCGGTCAAAGCCCGCACGTTCAAGGTTGAGGTTGAGCCGGGCTCAAAGCTGGTGAAGGGCCCCTACGTGGCCGAGACGTTTCCGGTGACGGTCGAGGAGGACTACCTCGTCATCGACCTGTAATGAGCCTCCGCAAGGCAGCAATGCCGCGAAGGGACGTTGCATCGAGGCGGCGCCACGACAAAGGCGCTGTTCGCTCGCGGGTGCACACGAAGGCTTCTGTGCAGCTGACCCAGACAATTCGCGCATGGCCGCGGGCCGCAGTTCGGCCACGTTCTGGCCAAGATCTGACACCCGTATCGGTGGCGCGGATTGACTTTTGGGGGAGACGATGGCGGTCCGGGCGTTTTTCTCGTTGGCGATCCTGCTAGCATGCGCGGTCGGGCTTGCGGCTCCCGCTGCGGCCCAGCAGACCAAGCTCAGGGTGACGCTGCAGCTGCCCGTCACCGACGTCCTCCTGGGCCGGAGCCTGGCGCGCTTCAAGGAAGACGTGGAGAAGCGCTCTGACGGTGCCGTCACCATCGAGATTTTCGACAAGGGCAAGCTCTACATCGACGACCAGACCGTGGGCGCGGTCGAGTCCGGCGACATCGAGATGGGCGTGGCCGGCCTCAACCAGTTCGCCAGGCGCATCCCGGCTATCGACATCATGGAGCAGCCGTTCCTCTTCAACTTTGAGGATCTGGTGCGCGCCACGGCAAGGCCCGACAGCCCGATCCGCGCGCTCATCGATCGGACCATCCTCAACGCCGTGGGGGTGCGGGTGCTGTGGTGGCAGTCGGTCGGGAACCAGATCTTCATCTCCAAGGCCGTGCTTCCCTCGGAGCCGGGCCAGATCGAGGGTCACAAGATCCGGGTGTTCAGCCCCACGCACGCGCACTTTGTGAAGCAGTGCGGCGGCATTCCCGTGATGGTGTCGGCGAACAAGACGCCCGATGCCTTCCGCGCGGGCGAGATCGACATGGCAACTGGGGCGAGCAGCCTGATCGCCAACCGAAAGCTGTGGACGGTGGCCGACACCATCACGCGCACAATGCACGCGCCCATCGAGTTCTTCCTCATCGTCAACGAGAAGGTGTGGCAATCGCTGCCGGAGCCGCACAAGGCCGTCATCCTGGAGGCGGCGGGGCGCGAGGAGAGCCAGGCCCGCGAGAACGTGACCCGAGTCGAGGCCGGGCTCTACACGGAGTTCCAGCAGAAAGGCATGACGGTGCACGAGCTGACCCCCGACCAGGTGGCCGACTGGCGCGCCTGCAGCGCCAGCATCGTGGAAGACTACATCGCCAACAACACCGACCTGGCCCGTCAGCTGATGGCCGCCTACGGCAGGCTG
>DATMZP010000226.1:0-3242 GCA_035573595.1 Hyphomicrobiaceae bacterium | reverse complement strand
CTATGGCCGCAACTATAGCAGCTTTGCCTATGGCCATAGGCATCACAGGCGCTTTCACAGCCGCGTCTTCATAGGCGTCCCCTTCGCCTATGGGGCCTACCCCTATTACTACGACGGCGGCGGCTGCTATTGGCTGAGGCGCAGGGCGGTTGCCACCGGCAGCCCCTATTGGTGGAGCCGCTACGACGCCTGCCTCTCCGGATATAACGGCTACTGACCTGTCGGGAGACGGCCGATTGCGGCGCGGGCGCGATGGCGCGTCCGCGCCGCGACAATATCGGCGTTTCCGGCGCGCTTAACCCCGCCGCCTCAGAAAGTCGAGCACGCCGTCCATGTAGACGCGATCGCCCACCGTCCGCATGTGGTCGCGGCGGGGCACGGTGAGGGCCTGGGCGCCGGGGATCAGCCTGGCGAGATCGTCGGCGGGGCCGGCGATCACGTCGTCGCCGCCGGCGACCACCAGGACCGGGCAGGCGATGCGCGCCACCATCTCGCGGGTCAGCGGATCGCGCGCGCCGCGGATGCAGGCGGCGAGCGCCCGGCGGTCGCTGCCGGTCCTGTCGGCGAAGGCCCGGAAGGTGCGGGCGGTGGGGTTGGGCACGTCGTCGATGCTGTCGGCCTCCAGGGCGTGGGCGACGGGGCCGGTGCCCGCTATCGGCCGCACCATGTTGCCGGCGAGACCGGCGAAGACGGCACTGCGCACGCGCCCCGGATGGGCCAGCGCCAGGAAGGCCGAGATGCGGGCACCCATGGAGTAGCCCATCACGTCGGCGCGGGCGAGCCCAAGATGGTCAAGCAGGCGGCGTGCGTCCTCCGCCATCAGGGCGGCGCCGTAGTCCTGGGGGTCGTAGCGCTTGTCGCTCTCGCCGTGGCCGCGGTTATCCACGGCGACGACGCGGAAGCCGTGCTTGACCAGGAGGGCGATCCAGCCGGGCACGCGCCAGTTGTATCTGACGCTGGAGGCGAAGCCGTGGATCAGCAGCACCGGGTCGGCTTTGGCTTCGCTTGGGCCTCCCGCGGGGCCTTCGTCGACGAAGGCGATGCGTACGCCGTCTGAGGAGAAGGTCTGCATGGTCCTCCTAGGGGGTCAGACCCCTCGCGTCCGACCTTTGTATTGCTCTCGACGATCCGAGGCGAGGGGGCTGACCCGGGTCTGACCCCGGTCTGACCCCGGCCTCGTGACATCCATTTCCCGACTTCACGATCTCACCAGTTCACGCCACTATGCCCACGAGACATATAGGGAGGAGATGGCCCGTGCGTGTCGTTGCGCTGGAAGAGCATTTCACGGTTCCCGCGCTGGTCAAGCGCATCGATCCCGAGGCCGCCCGGCGTCGCGGCTTTCGCCCGCGCACGGCACGACCGACCGGGCCCAGCCTGGCCGAGCTGCTGCCCGACATGGGCGAGAAGCGGCTGGCCTCGATGGACGCAGCCGGCATCACCGTGGAGGTGCTTTCCAACACCGGCCCGGGGCCCGACCTGGTGCCCGGCGCCGAGGGCATCGCCGTCGCGCGCGAGATGAACGACCACCTGGCGGCGGCCGTCGCCCGCCAGCCGAGCCGCTTCGCCGGCTTCGCGGTGCTGCCCATGCAGAGCCCCGACGCCTGTGCCGACGAGCTCAGGCGTGCGGTGCGCGACCTGCGCTTCGTCGGCGCACTGATCAACGGCACCACCGAGGGCCGCTTCCTCGACCACCCGAGCTACGACGGCCTTCTGGCCGCGGCAGTGGAGCTGGATGTGCCGATCTACATCCACCCGCACCTGGCGCCCGAGCCGGTGCGCCAAGCCTACTACTCGGACCTGCCGACTGGCGCCTCTCGCGTGATCGAGCAGGCCGGCTGGGGCTGGCATTCCGAGACGGCGATCCACCTCCTGCGCCTGGTCGTGGCCGGCGTGCTCGATCGCCACCCGCGCCTCAAGCTCATCATCGGCCACATGGGCGAGATGCTGCCCATGATGCTCGACCGCATCGACAGCGTGTTCGCGGCCGACATCGACCACCTGCAGCGGCCGATCAGCCGCACCATTCTCGATCAGGTCTGGATCACCACCAGCGGCATGTTCTCGGAGCCGCCGCTGCTCGCCGCGCTCCTGACCTTCGGCATCGACCGCATCATGTTCTCGGTAGACTATCCCTACTCGTCCCACGCCAAGGGCCGGGCCTTCCTGGACCGCATCGCGCTCGCCCCGGCCGACATGGCGAAGTTCACGCACGGCAACGCCGATGCGCTGCTGAAGCTGAGGTAGGGCAGTGGCCCCTCGAGGGAAGGAGGGCCCTCCGGCAGAGGGTCTGACACAAAACGAGCGGATTCCCCTCCCCCTTGTGGGGAGGGGCTAGGGGTGGGGGGAATCCCGATATTCGAGGCTTGGGATTCCCCCCCACCCTGTCCCTCCCCCACAAGGGGGGAGGGAACGCTGCGGCGTTGACCCGATCCACGATAGTCGAAATGATCGCGCGCATTCTCGTCTGGGCGGCGCTCCTGGCCGGTGCGGCCGCAACCGCAGCGGGAATGCTGGCCCCGCTCCATCCCCCGGCGGACTTCCTCAACCACTTCCGCCCCTACATCCTCGCGGCGGGCTGCATACCGCTCGTCGCAGCTCTGGCGCTGCGCATGCGGCGCACGGCCTGGACGGCCGCCGCCCTGGTCGGCCTCAACGCCGCGCTGCTCCTTCTCCCGCTCCGGTGGTTGGCCGAGCCCTCGGAGCGGCCCGCCGCAGGCCAGGCCCTGGCCAGCGTCCACGCCCGCGAGCTCAAGCTCGTGACCTTCAACATGGCCTACGGCGACGCCAAGGCCGTGGCGGCCTTTCTCCTGCGCGAGGACCCCGACATCGCCGTCCTGCAGGAGGTGGGGGCGAGGCAACTCCTGGCGCTGCGCGCCCTGCTGCGGGACAGGTACCCTTACAACCACGCTTGCCTTGCTCCCGGCTGCGCGGCGGCCATCTTCGCCAAGCACCCATGGGCGGCGGCAGGGCAGGACTATTCGACCCGCGACGTGCCGGAGACGGTGTGGGTGCAGTTCGACGATCCCGACATCGGCCGCGTCCGCGTCGTCGGCGTGCATCTGGCCCTGCCCTACCGGGCCGAGACGCAGACGCGCCACGTGGAGCGCCTGATCGCGCTCCGCGCCTCTATCGCCGGGCCCGCCATCGTGGCGGGCGACTTCAACATGACGCCCTGGTCGTACCGCCTGCAGCGGCTCCTCGCCACCGCCGGCCTCAGGCGCCACGCCACCTTCCTGCGC
>DATMZP010000225.1:0-5425 GCA_035573595.1 Hyphomicrobiaceae bacterium | reverse complement strand
TGGCGCATGACCCGGTAGATGTCCATCAGCGCTCCCTGCTGATCGGAGTTCTTGTCGACGTTGAGCGTGTTGCGGATGAAGGCGCCGATGGTGACGTGGTCGATGTCGAGGATCGGGAACTCCTTGACCTTCGCCTGCTTGAACGTCTCCAGCAGCTTGGCGTCAAGCTCGTCGCCGGCCTCGCCATAGATCTGGCCGGTCTCCATGTTGACGATGTCCTCGGCCAGGTACTTGCCGGCCAAGTCGGCGTCGTTGAAGAGCACCTCCTTGAGGCCCTCCTCGCCCAGCTCGCGGGCGCGGCGCGCGGTGATCTTCTCGCCGGCCTTGACCACTATCTCGCCGGTCTTGGCGTTGACGAGGTCGGCCGATGGCGTGAGGCCGCGCATCTTCTCAGGCACGAACGGCACTTTCCAGCCGAGCTTCGTGTCCTTCACCTTGATGGTGTTGTAGAAGGTGCCGAGGATGGTCTCCTTGTCGAAGCCCAGCGCATAGAGCAGCGTCGTCACAGGCAGCTTGCGGCGACGGTCGATGCGCACGTAGACGATGTCCTTGGCGTCGAACTCGAAGTCGAGCCAGGAGCCGCGGTAGGGGATGATGCGAGCGGCGAACAGGTACTTGCCGGAGGCGTGGGTCTTGCCCTTGTCGTGATCGAAGAACACGCCGGGCGAGCGGTGCATCTGGCTGACGATGACGCGCTCGGTGCCGTTGATGACGAAGGTGCCGTTGGACGTCATGAACGGCATGTCGCCCATGTAGACGTCCTGCTCCTTCACGTCCTTCACGGAGCGCGCGCCGGTCTCCTCGTTCACATCGAACACGATCAGGCGCAGCTTGACCTTCAGCGGCGCGGCGAAGGTCATGTCGCGCTGCTGGCACTCGTCGACGTCGTACTTGGGCGGCTCGAACTCGTAGCGCTCGAAGTCGAGCGTCGCCTTGCCCGAGAAGTCCGAGATCGGGAAGACGGACTTGAAGACAGCCTGCAAGCCCTGGTCCGGCCGCCCGCCCGGCGGCTCCTTGACCATCAGAAAATCGTCGTAGGAGCTCTTCTGCACCTCGATGAGATTCGGCATCTCGGCGACCTCGCCGATGGTGCCGAATTGCTTCCTGATACGCTTGCGGCCACTGTAGGATTCAGCCATCTTGCCTTCCTCGTCCTTCTCGGCGAAGGGAGCTTGCCTGCTTGACCGCGGCAGAGCCTAAGGCCGCGCCGCGGGAAGTCTGGTTTCGTCTGATCGGGCCACCCCGCAGGGGGCGCGGCGGAAGCTTTCAGCCCGGCGCGAGATGGGAGCGGCTGCAGTCCGCCCCTCCCATCCGGTGATCGCCTTACTTGACCTCGACGACGGCGCCCTGGTCCTCGAGCTGCTTCTTGATCTTGGCGGCCTCGTCCTTCGTCACGCCTTCCTTGATCACCTTGCCGCCGGCCTCCACCAGCTCCTTGGCCTCCTTGATGCCCAGGCCGGAGATGATGGTGCGCACCTCCTTGATGACGTTGAGCTTCTTGTCGCCGCCCGACTTGAGAACGACGGTGAACTCCGTCTGCTCCTCGGCCGCCGGCGCGGCGGGACCGCCCGGAGCCACGCCGGGAGCGAACGCCACCGGCGCCGCCGCCGACACGCCCCACTTGTCTTCCAGCATCTTGGCGAGCTCGGAGGCCTCCAGAACCGTCAGCTTCGAGAGATCGTCCACGATCCTAGCCAGATCAGTCATAGTCCACGTCCTTCCGTTTGAATTTCGAATGCCAAGCAGGGGCAGCGCCCCGTTGTGACTTATCCACAGCCGCGGCTCACGCGGCCTTCGCTTCCTCAGAAGAGCCCTTGGCGGCCAGCACACGTGCCAGCATCCCGCCCGGCTCCTTGACGATGCGCGCGATCTTGCTCGCCGGGGCCTGGATCAGGCCGATCAGCTTGCCGCGCAGCTCGTCGAGCGAGGGCAGGTCCGCCAGGGCCCGGACGCCGGCCCCATCGAGCCGGGTCTTGCCCATCGCGCCGCCCAGGATCACGAGCTTGTCGTTCTCCTTGGCGTACTTGACGGACGCCTTCGCCGCGCCGATCGGGTCCTCCGAATAGGCCACACAGATCTGGCCCTTGAGGAGATCGGACACGGCTTCGACGTCGGTCCCCTGGAGCGCCAGCTTGGCCAGGCGGTTCTTGGTCACCTTGACCACGCCCCCGGCCTCCCTGACGCGCTTGCGGAAATCGGTCATCTGCGCCACGGTCATGCCCTTATAGTGGGCCACGACCAGCACGCCGCTGCTCTTCCACTGTTCGTTGAGCTGCGTAACGAGCTCACGTTTTTGCGCTCTGTCCACGTTCGCTCACTCCATCTTGCGGTCAGCGCCGCCAGAAGGCGCCGCATCCCGCGGGTTGCACCTTGCCGCTCAAGCGAGATTTTCATCCCGAGACGGCGCAAGAACCCGTCCTTTCCCTCGCGAACGATGCGAAGGCGCAGACCCTAGAGTTTCGAACCGGCGCGGGCTTGTCCCGCCACCCGTTCGTCTCCCATCTCATGCAGGCCCTCCAACCGGAGGCTTAGGCCGGATCGCACGCGCGTGCTTTCCGGCACCGGCAGTCTCGGACAGGTTGGGGGAAGATCACCTTCCCCATATATGGGCGCGAGGCCCGAGGATCACAATCTGTTCCGCTCCACCTCCCTCACTTAGGCTCCCTCACTTAGGCCGCGCCAGCGCCGGTGACGCTGGCCGCATCCACCTTCACGCCGACCCCCTGGGTGGAGCTCAGCGAGATCTTGTTGAGATAGTTGCCCTTGGCGCCCGGCGGCTTGGCCTTGACGACGGCATCCACGAACGCCCTGACGTTCTGCACCAGCTGCTCCTCCGAGAAGCTCGCCTTGCCGACGCCCGCCTGGACGATGCCGGCTTTCTCGACCCGGAACTCCACCGCGCCGCCCTTGGCGGCCTTGACCGCCGCGGTCACGTCCATGGTGACGGTGCCGACGCGCGGGTTGGGCATCAGGCCGCGGGGACCCAGCACCTTTCCGAGCCGGCCCACCAAGCCCATCATGTCGGGCGTGGCGACGCAGCGGTCGAAGTTAATGGTGCCGCCCTGCACCTGCGCGACCAGGTCGTCGGCGCCCACCACGTCGGCGCCGGCCGCCTTGGCCTCCTCGGCCTTGGGGCCGCGCGCGAACACCGCCACCCGCAGCGTGCGGCCGGAGCCGTTCGGAAGGTTGCAGACGCCGCGCACCATCTGGTCGGCGTGCTTGGGGTCAACGCCCAGGTTCATGGAGACCTCGACGGTCTCGTCGAACTTCGCCTTGGCGCGCGATTTCACGACCTTCACCGCGTCGGCCAGAGGATAGAACTTCTCTCGGTCGACGCCCTCGCGCGCCGCCTTCAGGCGCTTGCCAATCTGTGTCATGGCCCTACTCCACCACCTGCAGCCCCATCGAGCGCGCGGTTCCCGCCACGGTCTTGGCGGCCGCCTCGAGGTTGTCCGTATTGAGGTCCTTCATCTTCTGCTTGGCGACCTCCAGCACCTGCGCCTTGGTCACGGTGCCCACGCTGGTGCGCCCCGGCTCCTTGGAGCCGCCGGCGATCTTCGCCGCCTTCCTGAGGAGGTAGGAGGCGGGCGGGGTGCGCATCTCGAACGCGAAGGTGCGGTCCGAAAACACGGTGATCTTCACCGGCACCGGAGCGCCCTGCTCCATGTCCTTGGACTTGGCGTTGAACTGCTTGCAGAACTCCATGATGTTCAGGCCGCGCTGACCCAGCGCCGGCCCGATCGGCGGGGAGGGGTTGGCCTGGCCCGCGGGCACCTGCAAGTTGATGTAGCCGTCGATCTTCTTCGCCATCGGTTGCCCGACCTTCCTTCTTGAACTAGCCCGCCTCTGGGTCCGGCGGACTACGGCCCTGCGGGCCTAACCCACCCTGCGGCGCACACGGCGCCGGCTCACACCACCTTCTCGACCTGCCCGAACTCCAGCTCGACCGGGGTCGGCCGGCCGAAGATGAGCACGCCCACCTTCACCCGCGAGCGCTCCTCGTCCACCTCCTCCACCTGGCCCTCGAAGGAGGCGAAGGGGCCGTCGGCCACCCGCACCTTCTCGCCGATCTCGAAGGAGATCATGGGCTTGGGCCGCTCCACGCCCTCCTTGACCTGGTAGAGGATGCGCCGCGCCTCATCCTCTGTGATCGGGATCGCCTTGTTGTCGGAGCCCAGGAAGCCCGTCACCTTCGGCGTGTTCTTGATCAGGTGATAGGCGGCATCTGTCATGGCCATCTTCACCAGCACGTAGCCGGGGAAGAACTTGCGCTCGGCCTGCACCTTGCGCCCACGCCGCACCTCCACCACGTCCTCGGTGGGCACCAACACCTCCTCGAACAGGTCCGAGAGGCCCGCGGCCTTGGCCCGGTCCTTGATGGCCTCGGCCACCTTCCTCTCGAAGTTCGAGTAGGCGTGCACGATGTACCAGCGCTTCTCCATGGCTCCAGGTCTCTCGGCGTCCGTTCGCCCAGTCGCTGCTGCTTGGCCCGCGGTCAGCCCGATATATGCTGGCCAGCCCCAAGGATGAACTGGACGACGCGGAGGATGATCTGATCGGCGAGCAGGAAGAATATCGATGTCAGGGCCACCATGACGAGCACCATGGCCGTCGTGATCCAGACCTCTTTCCAGGTCGGCCACGTGACTTTCGATACTTCCTGGCGCACCTCGTGTAGGAAGGTGATAGGATTCTTCATCTGCCCATGATCGTGCGGCCGTGCCCAACACGCGGCCACCCGCCTTTACGTTCTTCTCAGCGACCCAACCCCATGACACGCCCGCCGCCCGTCGTGGAGCCCCCTTGCACGGCATAAAAGGCAACAGCAATAAGTGGCAGGGGCGGAGGGTCTCGAACCCCCAGCCTTCGGTTTTGGAGACCGACGCTCTACCAATTGAGCTACACCCCTTCAGCCTAGGCCGACCGCGCGGGAGCGATTACATAACCTAGTTCGGCAGGCTTGTCACATTTTTTTCTTGACAAGAATCCAGATTGTGGGGTTGGCAGCCCTGGTAACGTTTGGATAACCGCTTTTCTCATGCGTTTCCAGTAACCTGCCAGCCCGCGCCACGTGATCGATTCGAATCTCCCGCGCCTCCTACTCGATGATGCTGGTGACGACGCCGGCACCGACGGTGCGGCCGCCCTCACGGATGGCGAAGCGAAGCTTCTCCTCCATCGCGATCGGCGTGATCAGCTCCACCGTCACCGCGATGTTGTCGCCGGGCATCACCATCTCCGTCCCCTCAGGCAGCGACACCACACCCGTCACGTCCGTCGTCCGGAAGTAGAACTGCGGCCGGTAATTCGTAAAGAACGGCGTGTGACGCCCGCCCTCGTCCTTCGTCAGGATGTAGGCCTCCGCCTTGAACTTCTTGTGCGGCTTGATCGAGCCCGGCTTGCACAGAACCTGGCCACGCTCCAC
>DATMZP010000224.1:0-2403 GCA_035573595.1 Hyphomicrobiaceae bacterium | reverse complement strand
GGCGGACCTCGCGCCCTTCCTCGCCATGATCGGAGGCAAGTGATGGCGATGTTCATCCCGCTGGCGGTGTCGCTCGGGCCGGGGCTGATCGACCTGGCCATGCAGATTTACAAGACGGCGGCGGCGGACCCGGAGACGCCGGAGCAGAAGCGCGCGCACTATGCCCGGATCGCCGAGGCCATGGAAGAGGCCAACGATCTGGTGCAGGCCGCGCCGCTCCCCCCGCCGGGGAGTGGGCGCTGATGGCCCTCTTCAACATCTCGGTGCAGTCCTGGTTGAATCTGCCGGAATCGGTGCGCCTGGCCATCGTCAAGACGGCGGTGGACACGGGGCGCATCGCGGCGGCGCTGGAAACCCTCGTCGCCAAGATCGATGAGGCCAATGAAGTACCCACCGCGCTCCACGACGTGATCGAGGAGACGGCGGCAAGCGCGGATCAGGTCAAGGCCGCGCAGGAGCAGCAGGGGCCGTAAGGATGTTGTTGCTCACTCTCTCCCAAAGGAGCGTCATCATGGCGAATGCCACACTCGCAGAGGACATCGAACAGGTGCGCCGCACCAACGGCGTGCTCCAGAGCGCGCTGCTCTGGATTCAGGGCAACGGGGCGCGCGTCCAGGCCGCGATCGACCAGGCGCTGGCCAACGGGGCCACCGCCGCCGAGCTGGCCCCGCTCTCGGCCATCGTGGACGAGACCGAGGCGAAGGCCAACGAGGTGGCCGCGGCCATCGCTGCCAACCCCTAACGTGGTCCTCCAGGGCGCTCCGCTCCAAGGCATCGGGGCGGGGCGCTACGGTGCCTCCACCATCCCGCACCGTTGCGGCGCGCACACGCACCCGGGGATCGCAATCCCCGTGCAGAAACTCACGTCGGCGCAGCAGGAGCCGCCGGAATAGGTGGAGCAGCAGCACAGTAACAGTAGCCACATCGCCCAGCGGCTCATCGTCTACTCCTTCGCCCAGGTGCGCCAGTCGGGGTGCGCGGCGTCCAGGGCGGCGAGGGCCTTCTCTTCGCGTTCCCAATCATCACCGCACGCCTTCGCCACGGCCAGCAGGGCGTCGAAGGCGTTGACCGCGCGACAGACTAGCTCGGCGTCCTCGCCGGATCGCACATAACCAACGCTGCCGTCTGGTCCATAGACGCAAGCCATCAGACCAGCGTCAAGCATGTCGTCGTCGCTCGTATTGAGCGGTTTCCACGGCCTCGGCGTCGCGCTCACCGCCCCCTCCTCACGCGCCACCCGATCAGGGCCAGCGTGGTCCCCACCATGAGCAGCGTGGCCGGCTCCGGCGTCGGCACCGCCAGCGTGAAGGCCACGTCCGGGTCGCTGCCGCCGATCAGCGCCACGCTCGCCACCGCGTCCCCCGTGCACCCCACGGCGCACAGGGCGTCCAGCGGGAGGCGCCACGCCACCCCCGCCGAACTGTACTCGTGCCAATCCTCGCCGAACACCGGCCCGAGGTGGGCGGGCAGGGTGTGGAGCAGGCTCCCGAGCTCCACCCCGTTGACCGTGAGGGCGAACCGGATGGTGGGGTCCGTCTCCACGGGGAAGCCGCCCACCGTGGCGCCGAGCCAGAGGCCCTGGCCCATGCAGGTGAGGCTGTGGACCGTGACGCCGGCCGGGAGCCGGTCGCCCGCGCAGTTGAGCGCCACCTGCGTGATCTGGACCGCGTGGGCGGGGGTGGCGAGCAGGAGCAGGAGGAGCAGCGTGCGGATCAGCATGGGCGCCTCCATGGGCCGGAGGGTAGCACTAAGATGGGCGCCGCTTGCCTCTGTTTTTCTGCCGTCGCGCCCGCCGGGCGACCTTGACGGCCTTCGCGATCGGCTGGTATGGGGACGCCGCTATGGCGAGGGGCCGCGACGTATCGCGCGGGGGCCCTAGATGCCGCGTGGGATCGCTGGCGAGCTCCGAGCGGAGCCATTCCGCGATTTCGATGTTGTCGAGCCGGTCCTGGATCTGGGCCGCCAGCCACTCGGCCGAGACGGTGCCCAGAAACGTCAGGCCGCGCCAGACCTCGGCCCCGTCGAGGTTGAGGCGCATGCTGGACCCTCGGCAAATACCCTTCAGGTCGAGCGGGCTGGAGCGCACGCTGATGCAGTCCTTGCGGGCGGTTAGGCAACACGACTACGGGCCCCGCGCGTCGCAGTCTGGGCAGACTGTATCAAGCCCCGTGCCACGGTCCGACCGCGTAGTTGACATAGTATCTCTCCACGCCGTCGCTTCCCACTAGCCTTAGTGGGTGCCTTGCGCTTGAGCGGAGGCGTGCCGACCTGTGGGGGGTCGCCGAAGAGTAGCCACGACGGGGAGACCTCAAGGTCGTGTGCAAGCCGCAGGAGATTCTCGCGGCTCGGCGTGGTGTGGGCCAAGTATTTATAGAAGAGCGTGACGATGTACCCCTTCTTCAG
>DATMZP010000223.1:0-9476 GCA_035573595.1 Hyphomicrobiaceae bacterium | reverse complement strand
CCCCAGGCCAGCTCGGCGGCGGCGCGGTCGTAGACGTCGCGCTGCTCGTTGACGAAGGCGTGGGAGGCGTCGTAGCGGAACATCTCGGCGTTCTTGCCGGCGGCCTTGAGGGCGGCCTCGAAAGCGTCGACGACCTGCGGGGTGCACCAATCGTCCTGGTTGGCGAAATGGGCCTGCAGCGGCACCTTGATGTCGGCGGGCTTGGCCACCGCCTCGGGCGGGACGCCGTAGAAGCACACGGCGGCGCTCAACTCGGGGATGCGGCAGGCGCCGATGATGGTCACCGCACCGCCCAGGCAGAAGCCGGTGAGGCCCACCCTGGCGCCGCTCTTCTTGAGGAGCTGAACGGCGCCGCGCACGGTCTGCTCGGTGGCGTCGATGAAGTTGAGCGAGCCCATCTCCTTCCCGGCCGCGTCCCTGTCATGGTAGGGCACCACAGTGCCGCCGTAGAGGTCGGGCGCCAGCGCATCGTAGCCGGCCAGCACGAAGCGGTCGGCGATGCCCTTGATCTGGTCCTGCAGGCCCCACCACTCCTGGATCACGACCACGCCCGGCGCATTGGCGCGGCCGGCCTTGGCCAGGTAGCCGCTCGCCTCCTTGCCGTCCGGCCGCCGAAAGCTGATCTTGGTTCCCATCGTTGCTCCTCCTCGTCCTTGCTCGCCTGCTGCCTCTGTGCTCGCCTCCGCCGCCGATGGCCGGGTGCGTTGCATCCCTATACCGCCGGATGGGCCCGCGCGCATTCGCGCCGTCCTTTACCCAGGCTTAACCGCTCTCCCTCTATCGTCGCCCATGTCTGGGGCATGCACACTCAAGGTCCCGCGTAGATCGCATGTATGATCGGCGCAAGGGCCGGCGGCGGCAAGCACTGGTCTCGCTTTGCTGTCTGCTGGCGATCGGCTATTTCGCCTATCACGCGACCAGCGGCAGGCGCGGCTACGAGGCCCGGTCCCGTCTGATCCAGCGCGCCGGCGTGCTGGAGGGCGAGATTGCCCGCCTCGAGGCCGCGCGTGCACGCCTCGATCGCGACGTGCGGCGGCTGGAGGCCGGCGATCCCGACCTAGTGGAGGAGCTGGCGATCGAGCGGCTGGGCTTCGCCAGGCCCGGAGACCGGGTTGTGATCGCCGAGTGACACGCGACGCGCCGGACACCCGTGCGCCGGGCGCGGCTGGCCAGCCCGCGGCGTTTCTTGTACCGTTCTGGCGCCAGAGACTGCCCCCGAATGCCCGTATGTCGTCTGCCACATCCACAGGGTTCGCGGTTCCAATGTCCCTCCCCAACGGCCATCACACCGCCCCGCCCTTACCGCGCGAGCAGGAGCTTGCCGCCTACCGCGACATGCTCCTCATCCGCCGCTTCGAGGAGAAGGCGGGCCAGCTCTACGGCATGGGTCTGATCGGCGGCTTCTGCCACCTCTACATCGGCCAGGAGGCCGTGGTGGTGGGCATGCAGATGGCGATCCGCCAGGGCGACCAGGTCATCACCACCTACCGCGACCACGGCCACATGCTGGCCTGCGGCATGGACCCCAAGGGCGTGATGGCCGAGCTGACCGGGCGCCGCGGGGGCTACTCCAAGGGCAAGGGTGGCTCCATGCACATGTTCTCCAAGGAGAAGAATTTCTACGGCGGCCACGGCATCGTCGGCGCCAACGTGCCGCTCGGCGCCGGCATCGCCTTCGCCAACCGCTACCGCGGCAACGGCGCCGTGTGCCTCACCTATTTCGGCGACGGCGCCGCCAACCAGGGCCAGGTGTACGAGAGCTTCAACATGGCGAAGCTCTGGAAGTTGCCGGTGGTGTTCGTCATCGAGAACAACAAGTACGCCATGGGCACCTCGATCGAGCGCTCGGCGGCGACGACCGACTTCTCCCAGCGCGGCCGCTCCTTCGACATCCCCGGCGAGCAGGTGGACGGCATGGACGTGCGTGCCGTGAAGGCCACCGGCGAGCGCGTGGTGCAGTGGGTGCGCGAAGGCAACGGGCCTTACATCCTGGAGATGCTGACCTACCGTTACCGCGGCCACTCCATGTCCGACCCCGGCAAGTACCGTACGCGCGACGAGATCCAGAAGATGCGCGAGGAGCGCGACCCGATCGAGCAGGTACGCCGGCGCCTGCTGGAGGGGAAATCGGCGTCGGAGGACGAGCTGAAGAAAATCGACGCCGAAGTGCGGGGCGTTGTCAACGCGGCTGCGGAGTTCGCCCAATCCGACCCGGAGCCGGACGAGGCCGAGCTTTGGACGGACGTGCTGGTGTCCGCTTAAGGGATGGGCGGCGAGAGGGCCATGACCAACGCTGCCGTAGACAGCATCCGCGATCGGGTGCGCCGCCTCTACGGCAACGCCGTTGCAGATGCCCACGGCCATTCGATCCGGCATCGCCCCGAGATCGAGGCCAGCAAAAGTTGCGGCTGCTTCTACTGTCTGCGTACGTTTCCGCGCGAGGAGATCAGGAGCTGGATCAGAGACGAAGGAACGGCCCTCTGCCCCCACTGTGGCATCGACTCCGTGATCGGCGATGCTTCGGGCTATGAGGTGTCCAAACCGTTCTTGAGCCAAATGCACTCAGCCTGGTTTCAGGCCCAGTAGAGAGATCGAATGCCCACCGAGATCCTGATGCCTGCGCTGTCGCCCACCATGGAGGAGGGCAAGCTCGCCAAATGGCTGGTGGCGGAGGGCCAAGACGTAAAGCCCGGCGACGTGATCGCCGAGATCGAGACCGACAAGGCCACCATGGAGGTGGAGGCGGTCGATGAGGGCAAGGTCGCCAAGCTGCTGGTGCCCGAGGGCGCCGAAGGCGTGAAGGTCAATACGCCCATCGCGCTGCTGGACGGTGGAGCACCGTCCCAGGCCAGGGATGCGACGGGCTCCCCTCCCCCACGTGGGGAGGGGCTGGGGGTGGGGGGAACCCCGCCCTCTGAAGCTCGGGAGTCCCCCCCACCCCAGCCCTCCCCCACAAGGGGGGAGGGAGCCCGCGCGGCGCCTGTGGCGGCGGCAGCAACTCCCGAGCCCGAGATCGCCCCCGGCACCGAGACCGTCGTCCAGACCATGCGCGAGGCGCTGCGCGATGCCCTCGACGAGGAGATGCGCCGCGACAAGGACGTGTTCCTCATGGGCGAGGAGGTGGCCCAGTATCAGGGTGCCTACAAGATCAGCCAGGGCCTGCTTGACGAGTTCAGCGACAAGCGCGTGATCGACACGCCCATCACCGAGCAGGGATTTGCCGGCATTGGCGTGGGTGCCGCGTTCGCGGGCCTCAAGCCCATCGTCGAGTTCATGACCTGGAACTTCGCCATGCAGGCGATCGACCAGATCGTCAACTCGGCGGCCAAGACGCACTACATGTCGGGCGGGCAGGTGAGCTGCCCCATCGTGTTCCGCGGCCCCAACGGCGCCGCCGCCCGCGTCGCCGCCCAGCACAGCCAGTGCTACTCGGCCTGGTACGCGCACGTGCCCGGCCTCAAGGTGGTGGCCCCCTCCAACCCTGCCGATGCCAAGGGCCTGCTGAAATCCGCCATCCGTGACCCGAACCCGGTGCTGGTACTGGAGAACGAGGTTCTCTACGGCAGCCACGGCCCGGTGCCCAAGGTCGAGGATTGGCTGGTCCCCATCGGCAAGGCCCGCATCGCCCGGCCCGGCGCGCACGTCACCATCGTCTCGTTCGCCCGCGGCATGATCTACGCACTGGATGCCGCGGAGCAGCTGGCCAAGGAGGGCATCGAGGCCGAGGTGATCGACCTCAGAACCCTGCGCCCGCTCGACCTCGAGACCATCGTCGCCTCCGTCAAGAAGACCAACCGCATCGTCACCGTGGAGGAGGCCTGGCCCGTGTGCTCCGTGGGCTCCGAGATCTGCGCCCAGGTCGCCATGCAGGCCTTCGACTACCTCGACGCCCCGCCGGCCAAGGTGGCGGGCGCAGACGTACCGATGCCCTACGCCGCCAACCTGGAGCGCCTGGCCCTGCCCAACGCCGCGCAGGTGGTCGAGGCGGCGAAGGCGGTGTGCTACAGGTAGGCCCGCGGGAGCGAAGGCCAAGGTGCCCGCATGAAGGACTGACGCTGTGTCGGAAGCAGAGCTCATGCAGGCGCTCATCGGCTCCATCCAGGTGGTGGTGAGCGTGTTCTCGATGTTCTTCGCGATCACCTCCGCCTACATCGCCGGGCTGTTCTTCTTCCTCAACCGTGCGCCCCTGTCGCTCAGGCTGCTCGCCTTCTTCCTGCTGTCCGTCGGTCTGATGTTCCTGGGCGGCTCCGCCCTGATTCAGCAGCGCGTGCAGGAGGAGCTGTTCGCGGCCTGGGCGAGGCTCCCCTCGCCCGTCGTGGCGGTGGAGGCGTTGCGCAAGCCGCTGCCGGTGGCACTGCCCGGAGGCATGTCGGTGCAGGACGCCGGCGTCGTCGTCGGCTGGATCACCGCGCTCAGCGTCTACGTGGCGCTCGCCTATCTCACGTTCTTCTACCGCTGGCGTCCGAGGCGTGCCGCCCGCGGTGCCGAGGTGACGGCCTATGGCTGAAGCGTTTCGATACGAAGGGTCCTGCCACTGCGGTGCAATCCGCGCGACGCTCGTGGCCTCCAGGCCGGCGGAGGAGCTTGAGGTGCGGGCCTGCCAGTGCTCGTTCTGCACGCGGCACGGGGCGAGGACGGTCAGCGACCCTGCCGGGCGCGTCCGCTTCGAGATCGATGGCGCCGCGCTCTCCTGGTACCTGTTCGAGACGCGCACCGGAACGAGCCTGATCTGCAATCGCTGCGGCATGTATGCGGGCGTGATCGTCGAGGACGGCGACAACGTCTGGTCCGTCGTCAACGTGCGCGGCCTCGCCATTCCCGAGTTCAAGGACCACGCGGCCGAACCCAAGGTCTACGACGGTGAGACGGCCGAGCAGCGCACCGCCCGACGCAAGGCCATGTGGACGCCCACGGAGATCGTATGGACGGAAGCGGACGCGAAGCGGGTTGGCCCATCGCATGAATCGTAGGCTGGGTGGAACGTCAGCGAGGGCCCGACGCAGTGCTCAGGAGCGCCGGGGTCAGACCCCTCGCGCTAATCGTAGGTTGGGTCGAGCGTCAGCGAAGACCCAACGCAGTGTTCAGGATACAGCCGTGTTGGGTCTGCGCTTCGCTTGACCCAACCTACACGAGAGACCAGATGCCCACCGAAGTCCTGATGCCCGCGCTGTCGCCCACCATGGAGGAGGGCAAGCTCGCCAGGTGGCTCGTCAAGGAGGGCCAGGAGGTGAAGGCGGGCGACGTCATCGCCGAGATCGAGACCGACAAGACCACCATGGAGGTAGAGGCGGTCGACGAGGGCAAAGTCGGCAGGCTGCTGGTGGCGGAGGGCACCGAGGGCGTAAAGGTCAACACTCCCATCGCCGTGCTGCTGGTGGAAGGCGAGAGCGCGGGCACGGGCACCGCTCCGGCGTCGAAGGCGCCGCCTCCCCAGCCCGCAGCGTCGCGCCCTGAACCAGCGGCCAAGCCTGCCACAGCGAAAGATGCGGCTGCCGCGACGCCAGCTGCGGCGGCCGCCCCGGCCCCCGCAAAACCACTGGCCCCGCCGCCCGCCCGCACCGCCGCGCCCAACGGCGCCGGGCGCATCCTCGCCTCGCCCCTGGCACGGCGGCTCGCCAAGGAGGCGGGGCTCGACCTGGCGGCGCTGACGGGCTCCGGCCCGCACGGGCGCATCGTCAAGAGCGACGTGGAGGCGGCGACCGGGAACGGCGCCGCCGCGGCCGCGCCCAGGATGGGCACGGCCATGACGGCGCGGCCCGCTCCCGGCCTGGCGCCGCCGGCGATGCCCGACGCGCAGATCCTCGCCCTCTACGAGAAGGGCTCCTACGAGGTCATCCCGCACGACAACATGCGCAAGGTGATCGCCCAGCGCCTCACCCTGTCGAAGCAGACCATCCCCCACTTCCGCCTCACCGTCGATTGCGCCATCGATGTCCTGCTCAAGGCGCGCGAGCGCATGAATGCCGCCTCGCCGAAGGACGGGCCGCGCGCCTACAAGCTCTCCGTCAACGACTTCGTCATCAAGGCCCTCGCCCTGGCGCTGGCCCAGGTGCCGGCCGCCAACGTCACCTGGACCGAAGGCGGCACGCTGCGCCACAAGTACGCCGACATCGGCGTGGCCGTGGCCATCGCGGGCGGCCTGTTCACGCCCATCATCCGCCACGCCGAGCTGAAATCGCTTTCCGAGATCTCCAACGAGATGCGCGACCTCGCCGAGCGCGCCCGCAAGCGCCGCCTCGCCCCGCACGAGTACCAGGGCGGCAGCACATCCATCTCCAACCTCGGCATGTACGGCATCAAGAGCTTCGACGCCGTGATCAACCCGCCGCACGCCACCATCCTGGCCGTCGGGACCGGCGAGAAGCGCGCGGTGGTGGTTGGCGGCGACGTGAAGGTCGCCACGCTGATGTCGTGCACGCTCTCCTGCGACCATCGTGTGGTGGACGGCGCGGTGGGTGCGGAGCTGCTCAATGCCTTCAAGAGCCTGATCGAGGACCCGGTGCGGATGCTGGTGTAGCTGCATCCGCAACCCCTGGAAAATGCGACTCCTTTCCGCCGCGGCGCGAAGCGTGGCGGCTTCGCCACTGTCCACAGATTCGGCCCCCTTTCCAGCGCGGGCGGAACCTCCCTGTGCCCGCGATTGCTTGCCGCTGCCCCAAAACGGACCTAAGAATCCCAGGGAATCGCACAAGTCAGTAAGCGCGCGGCGTACGCACGAGTCGGCAGCAACATCCTCGGGGGTTTTCGTTCATGGCAATCATCAAGCGTGCCTCGTCGCAGGCACTGGTACTCACCGGCCTCATGCTGGCGGGGTGCGCGATGGAAGGCGGCGACGGCCTGTTCACCACGGGCTCTCTCACCGGCAGCGCCAACCAGGCGGCCGCGGAGTCGAAGACCGATCCGGCCTGCATCACCCTGGCTTCGCGCATCGAGACGCTGCGCAAGGAGGGCGTCCAGGACAAGATCGAGAAGGCGGCCGCCAAACGCTACAAAATGACTCAGGCGGACCTCGGCAAGGCCGACCAGCTGAACAAGGCCAACGCCGAGTTCCAGGCCCGCTGCTCGACCGTCACGCCCAGGCCGACCACCGCCGAGGCACCTGCCGCCAGCGCGCCGGCCGCGGCGCCGAAGAAGGCGGCCAAGGCTGGTACGACCAAGACGCCTTGATCTGCCCGGGCGCGTCTCGCTGCGCCATCGAACGAAGGGACAGTCGCCTCCTGTGGGGGGAGGCGGTTGTTTCTTGGCGCAGCGCCGCAGGTCCTCGATCGGCACTCAGGTTGTGGGGGCGCCGAGGTTTCAGGGATCTGTCCTTGCCGGGTGATGCGCGAGAGCCACACTGCGGCCTCAAGTGGTTTGATTGCGTTGCGTGTATGTGCATGCTGGCCTGCACGGCGAACGGGCAGGGAGAGGGAGATACTTGTGGTGCACGCAACTCTGCGGAAGCTGGCGGTGCTGGGCGCGGCTGGGGCGATGCTCGCCGGTTGTGCCGAGGGCACCAGCTTTGGCGGCGATCCTGGGCCGACTCCCCTGGCTGCCGGACAGAGCTGTGGCTCGATCCAGCAGGAGCTCAACAGGATGCTCGGCAAAGGGGTGCAGGGGAGCGCCGAGCGGTCGGCCGCCGGCAAGCCGGTCAGCCCCGCGGCCAAGGCCGAACTGGATCGCTACAACGCCCTGCTCAGCCAGTATCTCGGCGCCCGCTGCCACGCTTGAGCCTGCCGTCGCGTCCGGGCTGGCGCAATTCCTGCCGTTGCGCTTAATGAGGCCTCGGGCTCCGGTCTGATCGGCCGGAGCCTCGCCTGTCTCTCAGAGCACCAGGGGCGTACGGGCCATGGCCGAGCAGAGCTTCGACATCATCGTCATCGGGTCAGGGCCGGGCGGCTACGTCACGGCCATCCGCGCAGCGCAGCTTGGCTTCAAGACGGCCATCGTCGAGCGCGACTATCTTGGCGGCATCTGCCTCAACTGGGGCTGCATCCCGACCAAGGCGCTGCTGCGCTCCTCCGAGGTGTTCCATTATCTGCAGCACGCGACGAGCTACGGCCTTTCCGCCGAGAAGGTGAGCTTCGATCCCGCGGCCATCGTCAAGCGCTCGCGTGGCGTGGCGAAGCGGCTCAGCGACGGCGTGGCCTTCCTCTTGAAGAAGAACAACGTCGCCGTGATCTGGGGCGACGCCAGCATCGACGCGCCGGGCAAGATCGCCGTGAAGGCCTCCCCGACCGCCGCACCGAAGGGCGCGCTGGGGCCCGGCACGTTCCAAGCCAAGCACATCATCATTGCAACGGGTGCTCGCCCGCGCGTGCTGCCGGGGCTGGAACCCGACAAGAAGCTGGTGTGGACCTATTTCGAGGCCATGGTG
Source organism: Hyphomicrobiaceae bacterium (assembly GCA_035573595.1). Classification (GTDB taxonomy): domain Bacteria; phylum Pseudomonadota; class Alphaproteobacteria; order Rhizobiales; family Hyphomicrobiaceae; genus AWTP1-13. The sequence goes on along the minus strand of DATMZP010000223.1, from coordinate 1,120 downwards.
CCCGACCGCCTCCCGAAGTCGCTGCTGGTGATCGGCTCGGGCGCCATCGGCATCGAGTTCGCCTCGTTCTACCGCACGCTGGGCGCTGAGGTGACGGTGGTGGAGATCCTGCCCCAGATCCTGCCCGTGGAGGACGCCGAGATCGCGGCCTTCGCCCGCAAGTCGTTCGAGAAGCAGGGGATGAAGATCCTCACGGGCGCCAAGGTTGCCAAGCTGGAGAAGGGCCCCGATTCGGTCACCGCCACCATCGACGACGGCAAGGGCACGCAGGCGATCTCGGCGGAGCGGGCGATCTTGGCGGTGGGCGTGGTCGGCAACGTCGAAGGCCTGGGGCTGGAGAAGCTGGGAGTCAAGACCGACCGCGGCGTCATCGTCGCCGACGGTCTGGGCCGCACCAGCGTGCCGGGCGTCTACGCCATCGGCGACGTGGCCGGCGCGCCCATGCTGGCGCACAAGGCGAGCCACGAAGGCGTGGTCTGCGTGGAGGCCATCAAGGGGCTCAATCCGCACCCCATGGACAAGCTCAAGATTCCAGGTTGCACCTACTGCCAGCCGCAGATCGCCAGCGTGGGGCTCACCGAGGCGGCGGCGAAGGACAAGGGCTACGAGGTCAAGGTCGGCCGCTTCCCCTTCGTCGGCAACGGCAAGGCCATTGCGCTGGGCGATGACCAGGGGCTCGTGAAGACGATCTTCGACGCCAGGACGGGGCAGCTGCTGGGCGCCCACATGGTCGGCGCCGAGGTGACGGAGCTGATCCAGGGCTATGCGATTGCCATGCAATTGGAGACCACCGAGGAGGACCTGATGCACACGGTCTTCCCCCATCCGACACTGTCCGAGACGATGCACGAGAGCGTGCTGGCCGCCTACGGCCGGCCGCTGCACATCTGAGAAGGTTTTAGGTTTTAGGTTCTAGGTTCTAGGTGTCAGGGACATCAACTCATCCTGGAACCTGATCCCTAGAACCTAAAACCTAAAACCTAGAACCTAGAACCTAGAACCTATCGCTCATTTACCTCGTTCACCACGGCGCTCGACGTACCCGGACGAGTCGGTCACACTCGACGCGATACATGTGCCGCCGCGCGCCGACTCCCGGCGCCCGGCGGGCACGGACGGA
>DATMZP010000222.1:0-2713 GCA_035573595.1 Hyphomicrobiaceae bacterium | reverse complement strand
TGCCTGACAACCGCGCCCCGGGGACGGAGGGCCTGGGGACCGGAGGGCCCGGGAGGCAGGCTTAGGCGCCCCGAGGCATCTCAGGAGCGCCTCCCCGTAGTTCCACCGTAGTTCCACCAGGGGCGCCCTTTCCCTGGCTCTGGTGCGGTGCTATGAGGGGCCTTGAACGATTCCACAAATGGCGGCTAAGCGGGCCGCGTGCCGGGGGCGGGAGCCTCGGTGCGCCCGCTTTCGGCCAACCTGAGGAACGAGGAGAGCGAGCATGGCGCAGCGGCCCATCCTGAACGATCAGAGCGTGGCCCTGACCTTCGACGATGTCCTCCTCCAGCCCCGCGCTTCCGATGTCCTGCCGTCCCAGGCGGACGTAAGCTCCCGGGTGACACGCGAGATTTCCGTCAAGATCCCGGTGCTGTCCTCGGCCATGGACACCGTGACGGAGGGCCGCCTGGCGATCGCCATGGCCCAGTCAGGCGGGATCGGTGTGATCCACCGCAACCTGACGCCCGAGGTGCAGGCGGAGCAGGTGGCCATGGTGAAACGCTACGTGGCAGGCATGGTGGTGAACCCCGTCATCATCCAGCCCACAGCAACGTTGCGCGACGCGTGGCGGCTGATGGAGATGCACAAGATTTCAGGCGTTCCGGTGGTGGAGGGCGGCGCGCAGGGCAAGCTCGTCGGCATCCTCACCAACCGCGACGTGCGCTTCGCCACCAACCCCGCGACCCCGGTGTCCGAGCTGATGACCCGGAAGCTCGTGACCATGAAGCACGGTGTGAGCCGCGAGGACGCCCAGCGGCTCCTCCACCAGAACAGGATCGAGAAGCTGCTGGTGGTGGACGACGACTTCCGCTGCATCGGCCTCATCACCGTGAAGGACATCGAGAAGTCCCTCAAGTACCCCAACGCCTGCACGGACGAGCAGGGGCGCCTGCGCGTGGCCGCGGCGACCAGCGTCGGCGACGACGGCTATAGCCGCGCCGAGCAACTGATGGATGCGGGCGTCGATCTCGTCGTGGTGGATACGGCGCACGGCCATTCCAGCCGTGTGCTCGACATGGTGAACCGCATCAAGAAGCAGTCGAACCGGGTGCAGGTGATCGCCGGCAACGTGGCGACCGCCGACGGCACCCGGGCCCTGATCGATGCCGGCGCCGATGCGGTGAAGGTCGGGATCGGTCCTGGCTCCATCTGCACCACGCGCGTGGTGGCCGGTGTGGGTGTGCCGCAGCTCACCGCGATCATGGATGCCGTGGAAGTGGCCGCCAAGCAGGACGTGCCGGTGATCGCCGACGGCGGCATCAAGTACTCGGGCGACTTGGTGAAAGCGCTTGCCGCCGGCGCCGAGTGCGTCATGATCGGCTCGCTGCTCGCGGGCACCGACGAGGCGCCCGGCGAGACCTATCTCTACCAGGGCCGCACCTACAAGGCCTACCGCGGCATGGGCTCGGTGGGGGCCATGGCCCGCGGCAGCGCCGACCGCTACTTCCAGCAGGAGGTGAAGGACACGCTCAAGCTGGTACCGGAGGGCATCGAGGGCCAGGTGCCCTACAAGGGCCCGGTGGACAGTGTGCTGCACCAGCTGGTGGGCGGCCTGCGCGCGGGCATGGGCTACGTGGGCGCCGCCACGCTGAAGGACCTGCGCGAGCGGGCGCGCTTCGTGCGGGTCTCGCCGGCGGGCTTGAGCGAGGGCCATCCGCACAGCGTCGGCATCACCCGCGAGGCACCCAACTACCAGCGCAACGGCTAGAACAGGCGAATGGCGAATGGCGCGTGGCAAATGGATGTCCCCATTCGCGATTGGCCATTCGCCATTCGCCCATTTTCCAAGGGGGCCGGCCCGCGCAGGGCCGGAAGCGTCAGGTGAACCAGGTCGCCATTCTCTATCCCGTCTTCGTGCAGGTGCTGCTGACGGTCCTCGTCTACTGTCTGCTGCTGGCGGCCCGCGCCCGCGCCATCAAGGCCGCCGGCTCGCCGCGAGGCAGCGGCGACATCGCCATGGGCCGCTTTGCCTGGCCGGAGGATGCCGAGAAGCGCGCCCACAACCAGCGCAACCAGTTCGAGCTGCCGGTGCTGTTCTACGCGGTAACGGCCTTCGCTCTGATTCTCGGGGCCGTGGACCTGACCATGGTGGCGCTGGCCTGGTCGTTCGTGGCGAGCCGCATTCTCCATGCTGCCATCCACGTCGGCCCCAACAAAGTGCGCTGGCGGGGTCCGTCGTTCGTTCTCGGCTTCCTGATCGTAACCGCGATGTGGGTGAAGCTCTTCCTGCACGTGGCGATGCACTCTACCTAGGCGGCCATGCGGACCGGAGCCCAGATCAAGGCCGCCATCGAGGTGCTCGACGAGGTCCTCAACCGGCACAGGCCTGCCGCCAGCGCGCTGGCCGACTGGGGCAAGAGCCACCGCTTCGCCGGCTCCGGCGACCGCGCCGCCATCGGCAACCTCGTCTACGATGCGCTGCGCCGGAAACGCTCGCTCGCTGCCCGGATGGACGCTGACACGCCGCGCGCTATCGTCCTGGCCGCCGCGCCGCGCGCCCTGGGGCTCGTGCCGGCCGCGGTGACAGGCAGCGCCGACGGCTCGCCGCACGCCATCGAGCCGTTGAGCGACGCCGAGCAGGCAGGGCTGACACGGGAGCTTCCGCAGGACGCCCCGGCTTCGCTGCGCGGCGACTTCCCCGACTGGCTGGAGGCCTCCTTCGAGCGGGCCTTCG
>DATMZP010000221.1:0-2433 GCA_035573595.1 Hyphomicrobiaceae bacterium | reverse complement strand
CGAGAAGGAAGCCCTTCTGGAAGCCGGCCTGGAAACGGCCGCCTGGCTCACGGTCGATGACACCGCCGCGCGCCATGCCGGGCATGACGAGTACACCACGCACATTGGCAATGACCGCTTCGCCTGGTTCGCCACCCGGTCCTCCAAAAGCCGGCTCAATTTTCTCGACCTGCTGCGCGCCGGTCACCCCGACTACGTGATCAACGCGGCTGCAGCGGCCTATCTGGTTGAGCATCAGGCGGCCGAAGCTGTCATCACAGCGCTCTTGCTCGATGAGCAGCGAAGCTTTGCCGACGAGGCCGCGTGGCAGGCTCATCTGGACCGCCTGAACCTGGGTCAGCGCCGGTTGGCCACGGAGGCGGCCGTGGTCGGCGCGATCGTCGGGCGCGGCCGGCTCACCGACACGGTGATTGTCTCCGACGAGGCCGGCCAGTTCGACGTCTTCGAGCATGCCTTGTGCTGGCTGCACGCCGAGAGGCATCTGCGCCAGATTATCAGCGTCACTGACGAGCAGCACCGCTGGGTCGATCTCCAGCGACAGCTCGTCTGGTGGTTTTATGCCGATCTCAAAGCCTACAAGGACGAGCCGAGCCCGCAGCGGCGCACAGCGCTGAGGCAGCGCTTCGACCGGGTGTTCGGCCGGGTCACCGGCTTTGCCGAGCTGGATGAGGCGGTGGCGCGCATCCTCGCCAACAAGGACGACTTGCTGCGGGTGCTCGACCGGCCCGGGATTCCACTCAACACCAACACCTCTGAAACCGACGTGCGCAGCTTTGTCACCAAACGCAAGATCAGTGGCGAGACCCGGTCCACAGCTGGCAAACAGGCGCGCGATACCTTCCTCAGCCTGCTGAAAACCTGCGCCAAGCACGCCATCTCGTTCTGGGACTACCTGGGCGCGCGGCTCAAAATCCCAGACGCTGGCCCCGTGCCCTGGCTGCCTGATCTGATCCGACAGCCGGCCTCTGCATAAGCGAGATCAGACCGGCAGGACAGCCTTGCGCCGGGGAAACTGACCAAGTCCCTTCTTCAACTCTTTCTTGGCATGCCGGTCGGCCTCAAAGATCGGCAGGGCGGCTTCGCGCAGGTAGTGGAAATGGCACAACTGGTGCGGCACGTCGGGCCAGACCTTGCCAACGGCAAGCCGGATCGAATGCTGGCCGTCGCTGACCACGCCGACGACAGGAACCCCAATAGCGGCCAGTTCCGCCGCGACCTCGCGCAGCAAACCGGCGAGATCGGGGCAGGCCGACGACAGCAGGGCGCGAGCCAACAGGACCAGCCCGGACAGGCACTCGCGGATCACCCACAGCACCTCGTGACCGACGTCGGGCTGAAGGCCGTCGATCGCCAGGATCGCCCGGCCCTGGCGCTCCAGGGTCTCGCGATGCGCCGCCGCCCCGGCCGAGGCGGCGACCAGCTCGTCGTAGCGCTCGAGCAGGTTGGTCACGCTGCGCTCGCAGATCGCCACGCCGCGCCGGCTCAGCTCCTGGTGGATCTCTGGAACGCTGCGGTGCTCACGGTAGCGCAGGGCGCCGACCAGCGCGATCACGTCCATCGTGCTGCGGCAGCGCCAGGGCGGCTTCTGCCTCCGGCCGCCACGCCTGATGGTATCGCCCACAGCTCCGGCTCTCACAGCGCCGGATCTTCAGGCGCAGGCGAACCAAACCTCGCAGCGACACGATCGCCCGACGGTTGCTGTAGCGGATCCGCATCGCCTGGCCGCATTCCGGGCAGGCACACCGGAGCGGAACCAGGACCTGCTCGTCCGCCGGCTTCACACGGCACCAACATCGGGACATCTCCAGCCCCCTTGCTCGACTCCCCCTGACATCCTCAACAGACAGCTGGTTCTGCCGTTCTTGAAAAAAAGCCTGATCGAGCGGGCGCCTGCACCCAGGGCCCGCTCCCGGGACTGGCGGTCTGGTGCGCCGACGAGCCTTCCAGACGGTTCCGCAGCCCGGCGACCACTGGGCGCCCACGGGCAAGCCGGTGCGCCACCCCCACGAATATCTGCGCGAGGGAACCATGAAGATCCTGACGCTGTTCAATCCCGCCACCGGCCAGGTTCACATTCAACCAACGCGCCAAAGCCCGAACACGGTTCTGCACGCCTGGCTGAAGGCGGCGTTGCTGGCGATCCTCGCCATGCTGCCGCCACTCGCCACGCCTCTGCTCGACCCCGCGGCAACCCGCGCCGTGTGGCAGGCGTGGCAACACGACCTGACCGTCCGGTTCACCTTGCCCGAGGCCCTGCCACCGCTCCGGCTCCTGTTGGTGTGGGACAACCTGGCCGGTCACAAGACCGCGGAGCTGGTCGTGTGGCTGTGCCAGCACGGGATCATGCCGCTCTACACACCCCTGGGCGGCAGTGATCGGCTAAGCTTCGCTTAACCCGGATAAGGGGTTTTCGCGCGATTAACAGGTTGTGAC
>DATMZP010000220.1:0-5766 GCA_035573595.1 Hyphomicrobiaceae bacterium | reverse complement strand
GCCGAGAAGGTCCTCTCCGCCATGCGCAAGGGCTTCGGCGGCCACATGGAGTCCAGCAAGCCTTGAACGGAGCCGGCGAAGCCATGACGCAACCCATGACGCACAGCGCCCCGCCGCTGGTGATCGTGCTGATGGGCGTCTCCGGCTGCGGCAAGAGCACCGTTGGCGTGGAGCTGTCGCGCAGGCTGGGCTGGCCGTTTCGCGACGCCGACAGCTTCCATCCCCCCGCCAATATCGCCAAGATGAGCCAGGGCATTCCGCTCACCGACGCCGACCGCTGGCCCTGGCTCGACGCCATCGCGCAATGGATCGACGGCAGGCTCGGCCGCGGCGCGCCGGGCATCGTGTCGTGCTCCGCCCTGAAGCGCACCTATCGGCAGCGCATCATTGGGGCCCGCGCCGGCGTGACTCTGGTCTACCTTCAGGGCGATCTCGGATTGATCGCGGCGCGCCTGGGAGGTCGCACCGACCATTTCATGCCCCCGGCACTGTTGGCGAGCCAGTTCGAGGCACTGGAAGAGCCGCAGCCGGAGGAGCGCCCCGTCATCGTCTCCGTTGCGGAAGCGCCCGCACGCATTGCTGCGACGATCATCACGCAGCTCGGGCTGACCGCCGCTAAGGGACTGTAAGATGGCCGTCCGCGAAAGCCTGGTCGCCCTCCTGCAGGAGCAGCTCGAGCCGCTCGGCCGCATCACGTTCCGGCGCATGTTCAGCGGCGCCGGCGTCTACGGCGACGGCGTAATCTTCGGGCTCATCCTGCGCGAATCACTCCACTTCAGGGTGGATGACCGGAACCGCGCCGCCTATGAAGCCGAGGGCATGGAGCCGTTCAGCTACGAGGCGCAGGGGAGGATCAGGCAGATTGGCGCCTACTGGCGCGTGCCCGAGCGCCTTTTCGACGAGCCCGACGAAATGATCGAATGGGCGCGCGCCGCCCTGGCCGCAGGCCGGCGTTCGGCGGCGGACAAGGCCAGCAAGAAGCCGAAGACTGGCAAGAGGCGGACGATGGGCCGCAGCGCCGCACCGAAGCGGACAGCCTGAATGGACCAGACCTGCGCTGCTGCGCCCTCAGCCCAACCGCTTGCGCCAGCGGTGCACGGCAACGCCTGCCCAGATCGCCTCCACGACCCCGACCGGCCAGGCGTCCTGCAGGAAGCCATACGCCGAGGCCAGCAGGCAGGCTCCCGCGAAGGCCAGGATGAACCACGGGCTTCTGTCCTCCAGGGCATAGAAGGCCAGCATCGCGGTCACAGCGACCAGACCGAAGAGCGTCAGGTCATCCATCGGAGCCGGCATTCCCGATCGGCGCTCACACCGGCCACACCGGCGCATGCGTGCCGAGGGGCACGGGCGGGCGGCTCCAGCGGGCCGGCGTTTCGGACAGCCGGGCGGCGTGGCGGATGAATTCAAGGCGCCCGGACGGCGTATCCATTGCGTCCAGCATGGACTTGATCTCGGCCTCGGTCGGCTCGGGGCAGCCGAAGCCGCCCGGCACCCGGCCGAGTTGCATCAGCCAATGCGCCGTCTGCGCCAGCGACACCCGCACCAGCCAGGAGCCGCCCATCCGCAGCTTGCGCACGAGCGCCAACATGGCGCCGAACGCCATCAGGTAGCCGGTGGCGTGGTCGAGCGCCTGCGCGGGCAGCTCCTTGGGCGGCGGCACACCCAGCGCCTCGGCCTCCATCCAGTTGATGCCGCAGGCGTTCTGCACCAGCGAGTCAAAGCCGCGGCGGCGACCCCAAGGCCCCTCGTGCCCATAGGCGGACAGCGTGACGGCGATGATGCCGGGCCGCAGCTCGGCGCAGGCTTCGGGGGAGAAGCCCAGCGATCCGAGCGCGCCGGGGCGGTAGCCCTGCACGAAGATGTGCGATTCGCGCAGCAGGCTGGCCAGGCGCTCGCGCTCCTCGAAGGACCGCAGGTCGAGGTGGGCGGAGAGCTTGCCGCGGCCCATGTCGATGTCGAGCGTGGGAAATCCGGGCAGATGCGGCCCCGTGACACGCATCACGTCGGCGCCGTGGGCCGCCAGCGTACGGCCGCACACCGGGCCGGCGATGACGCGCGTCAGGTCGAGCACGCGTATGCCCTCCAGCGGCCGCTCGGGGTTGGCAGGGAGCCGTCCGGCGGGCGCCTCGCCGATCTTCTCGATCTTGATCAGCGGCAGCGCCGCCACCGCCCGGCCCTGGGGGTGCGCGGCCCATTCGGCCGGCAACCGCAGCATGGTGGCGACCAGCCCGGCCTCGGCGGCGGCCGTCTCGAACGGCTCCGCCTCCCGCTTGAGGAGCGCCGCCTGCACGGCCTCGCGCTCGTAGGCGCAGCCAAGCAGCTTCAGCATGCCGTCGCGGTGGTGCGGGAAGTTGGTATGCAGCCGCACGTGGCGGCCATCGCCCGTGCGGTAGACGCCGGCAATCTTGTCCCACGCCGGTCCCGGCGGCTTGCCGTCGAGGCGCATGTACCGCTCGCTGCGGATCTCCATGGCGGCGTGGCGCATATCGACGCCAACGCCCTGCGCGCGGCCGGTGCGGTGGCGCCACACCTCGGCTGCCGCCAGGCCGGCCGCGGCGATGCTGGCCTGGGCTGCGGTGCCGACGCGGAAGGAGGAGGGCAGGGCCGGATCGCTTCCCGCAAGCGCGACATTGGCGAGCGATGCGGGATCGCCGCCAACCGCGAGCCACAGGTTGCGCAGCACCTGGCCGGCAGTCGGAGATTCGGCCCCGTGGCCGGGAATGGGTGATCGTTCTTCTGGCATGGGGCCCAGCATACGCGACGGGCAGTCGGACCGGGAGCCGTGCGCGACCTGCCGCTATGCGGGGAGCGCAGGTCCGTCCACCGGGGCCAATGGAGCCGCAGGGCCATAGGTGGCCATGACGGCCCCCGCAATCGGTTGACGGCTGTCGCCCAAGCGTCGCGCTGATGCGCGCTGGCCACAGTCTTTTCCCAGCAGCCGGTGTAACACTGGCTGACACGCCTTGCCGTTGCACGATGGAAAGTACGCATCGAAGCGGCCCGACCGTGGAAACATAGGCTCGCCTCGCCCCCGGTTCGCTTTCGGGGGCCGCTTCGAGTGGGGGAATTCTTGCAGATGCGCACCATCGGTGCCGCCGTTGCTCTCGTGTGCCTTCTGGCAGGCGTGCTGGAGCCAGCATTCGCTCAGGACGGGTGCGCCCCCGGCAGCGACAAGCTCGGCGTGTCGCGCACAGTCACCATCGACACCGCCAACGGCCCCACCTTCGGCATGCAGTACAAGGGCCACTCCTTTCTCGCTGACGGCGAGGTGGTGCTGACCTTCGACGACGGCCCGATGCGCGCCTACACCCGTCCGATTCTTGAGGCCCTGGCCGCGCAGTGCACCAAGGCCACCTTCTTCATGGTGGGCCAGATGGCCCTCTCCGACCCGGACTCGGTCAAGGAGGTTGCGCGGCGCGGGCATACGATCGGCACCCACACCTGGTCGCACGCCAACCTGCAGGCCATGTCGCAGGCGAAGGCGCAGGACGAGATCGAGCTGGGGGTCAGCGCCGTGCAGCACGCGCTCGGCAAACCGATCGCGCCGTTCTTCCGCTTTCCCTATCTGAGGGACGGCGCCTTCACGCTCGGCCACGTCAAGGCGAGGCGGGTCGCCACCTTCTCCATCGATGTCGACAGCCGCGACTACGAGACCCGCGATGCAGCCGCCGTCTACGCGCGCGTGATGCGCGACGTGAGCGCCAAGCGCAAGGGCATCATCCTGTTCCACGACATCCACGCCTCAACCGTCCGCGCCCTGCCCCGCATCCTCGATGAGCTGAAGGCGCACAACTTCCGGGTGGTCCACGTGGTGCCAAAGGCGGGCATGGAGACCATCGCCGAGTACGACGAGATGACACGCGAGGCGGCCAACCGCAGGCGTGTGGCCAATGCCGGCAACCCGCTGGCCAAGCGCGCGATTATCCCGCCGGCCGGACTCCTGACGGCCGACGGCATGGGTGCCCCCCCACCGCCCGCCCAGACCCCTCGCCCTGCGCCCCAGCGCGGAAACTGGATCGATAGGATCTGGGACCAGGCTTACTAGGTCGCTGCCGGCGGCCTGCTCAGGATACTGCCGACCAAACCGGCGCATCGGCCGGTGTTTCAGGGCGATTCGCGCCAATGCACGTCGCCATCCGCTTGACCGGTGAACGAGCCAGCCCATAGGCTAGGCCAAAAAGCGTAACTGCTCGCAACAGCGATCTCCAGGGAGGGGCGACCATGCGAAGTCTGTTCAGGGGTATTCTTGCGGGAGCGGCGCTCGCCGGCGCGGCGGCCCTCGCAGGCGGCGCGATGGCGCAGGAGGCGCCGAAATCCATCAAGGTCGGCTATGCCATCGCGCTCTCCGGCCCCGAGGCGCCCGGCGCGGGGCTGACCACGCTGCCCAACTACCGCCTCTGGATCAAGGAGGTGAACGATGCGGGCGGCCTGATGCTCAAGAAGTACGGCAAGAAGGTGCCCATCGAGGCTGTCGAGTTGGACGACACCTCGAGCCCCGAGGCCCGGCAGCGGCTGATCGAGAAGCTGATGGCTGTCGACAAGGTGGACCTCGTGCTCACTCCCTGGAGCACCGGCGCGAACCTCGCCACCGCGCCAACCTTCGCCAAGTACGGCTATCCGCAGATCATGGGGACGGCGGGCAGCGACAAGATGGAGGAGCTGGTCGTGAAGTTCCCGACCATGTTCTTCTTCCTGGCCAAGAACGCCGATCAGACCAAGGCCCTGGTCGACATGATGGCCGCTGCCAAGAAGGACGGGAAGATCAACGACCAGGTTGCCCTGTTCATCGTGCAGGCGCCTTTCGGGCAGGAGTACATCGCCTCGCTGAAGCCGAACCTGGCCGCGGCTGGGTTCAAGATCGCCTACGAGGCGGTCTACGACGCCAAGGCCTCCGACCTGTCGACGCAGATCAAGGCCGCGAAGGCGGCCGGTCCGGACACGATGATCGCGCTGTCCTATCCGCCCGACACCTTCATGATCACCGAGCAGTCGCTCGCCAACGACTTCAAGCCGAAGATCCGCTTCCTCGGCGTCGGCGCGGCGTTCCCCCCCTACAAGGGCAAGTTCGGCGACAAGATCGAGGGCAACTTCAGCCTCGGCGGCTGGGACCCGAACGGCCCCGGCATGCAGGACTACTTCAAGCGCCACACGGCCTTCACCGGCGGCAAGGAGCCCGACCGCTGGGCGAGCCCCGCCACCTACGCCGGCCTGCAGGCGCTGCAGCAGGCGATCGAGCGCGTGGGCGAGATCGACCGCGCCAAGATCATCCAGGCGCTCAAGACCGGCACCTTCAAGACCGTCGCCGGCGATCTCACGCTCGCCGGCAACCGCGACGCGCATGCGTGGCTCATCGGCCAGTGGCAGGGCGGCGAGTTCTACGCCGTCGCCCCGGCGAGCCGCTCCGGCGCCAAGGCACCCGTCATCAAGTGAGCCTGCCATGAGCCCGCGACGGGCAGACTGCGGGGCCCGCGCGCCGGATCGGTGCGCGGGCTCTTTGCAAGCGAAGGGGTCAGACGAAGGGGTCAGACCCCTCGCCGCGATCTTGGTCTCTCACACGCTGCTGGAGGCGAGGGGTCTGACCCCGGTCTAAACCGGCGTTAAGGTGCGCGTAAGCACGTCAAGGTAAACGTAAGACCAACATGCTGCTCGATTTTCTCATTGGCGGCCTGGTGGTCGGCGGCATCTACGCCTTGATCGCCATCGGCCTGAACCTGCAATACGGCGTCGCCCGCGTCCTGAACCTCGCCTACGGCGAGTTCCTGA
>DATMZP010000219.1:0-2036 GCA_035573595.1 Hyphomicrobiaceae bacterium | reverse complement strand
CATGATCAGCCAGCGCCCGGCGGAGGCGGCCGATCGGGCGGTGCCGGGCCACTGGGAGGGGGACCTCATCCTGGGGCTGGGCAGCTCGGCGATCGGCACGCTGGTGGAGCGCACGACGCGGTTCACGATCCTGCTCCACCTGCCGCCCATGGCGAGCTACGGTGACGGACCGCGCACCAAGAACGGGCCCGCGCTCGCCGGGCACGGGGCTGAGGCGGTGCGCGACGCCATCACCCGCGCGATCACCACCTTACCCGAACAACTGCGACGATCGCTGACCTGGGATCAGGGAGCGGAAATGGCCCAGCACGCCCAGCTCCGGATCGAGGCTGGCGTGGCGGTCTACTTCTGCGACCCGCACAGCCCCTGGCAGCGTGGGACAAACGAGAACACCAACGGGCTGCTGCGGCAGTACTTTCCAAAGGGCATGTGTGGACGCCCCCTCCGGTGCAAGAAGAATCTTTGGACAGCTGCGGCGCTGGATCGGGTGCTGCCATGTGTCCGGCCTCTGCTGCGGCGGCTCACAGGCCGCGGGCCCGTATGGGAGTTCGTGGATCAGGTCCACATCACTGAAGCGCGCTCGAAGCGCTCTCCCTTCGCCTGGTTCTCCTGATCCCGCCTCACCGACGGTTGCGCCATACCTGTCCTTCGACCTCCTCACACCATCGACAGCCTCACGCCCGCCGACCGCTTATGCGGCGACGGCCGGAGCTCGATAACTTCCGCCCTTGGCGATCAACGCCCACGCGATCCGCGCCATCTTGTTGGCCAGCGCCACGATGACCAGCATTGGCGGCTTGCGGGCGAGCATGCGCGCCAGCCAGGAGCCCGCGGGCACGCCCTTGCGCCGCGCCCAGCGCACCACGCCACTGGCCCCAATGATCAGCAGGCGCCGCAGGGTGCGCTCACCCATGCGGGATATCTTTCCAAGGCGCTCCTGAGCGCCCGTCGACCGCTGCAGCGGCGTCAGCCCAACCCAGGCCGCAAAATCGCGCCCGGAGCGGAAGGTCTCAACCGGCGGCGCGAGCGCCTCAATGGCGGTTGCAATCAGCGGGCCGATGCCGGGGATGCTCATGAGCCGGCGGGCGCCGTCGTCGCGTTTGGCGCGGGCGGCGATCTCAGTATCCAGCGCCGCGATCTTGCCCTGTAGCGCCCGCAGCGTCTCGACGAGAACAGCCAGGCATGACCGTGCTGGATCGGGAATGCCGGAGTTGGGGTCCTCGATCTGCGCAATCAGCTGGTCGACATGCGACGGGCCTTGGGGCGCGATCAGGCCATACTCGGCCAGATGACCGCGGATGGCGTTGATGATCTGCGTGCGCTGGCCGACCAGCAGGTCGCGGGTCCGGAACACGACGGCCGAGGCCTGCTTGGCCTCGCTCTTGACGGCGACGAACCGCATGGTCGGGCGTTGAGCCGCCTCGCAGATCGCTTCGGCATCCGCAGCATTGTTCTTCTGCCGCTTGACGAAAGGTTTCACGTACGTCGGCGCGATCAGCCGCACCTCGTGCCCCAGCTTGGCGATCTCGCGTGCCCAGTAGTGGGCGCTCGCGCACGCCTCCATAGCCACAAGACAGCGAGGCTGCGTGGCGAAGAAGGCGAGCACCTGATCGCGCCGCAGCTTCTTGCGGAACAGGATTGCGCCGGAGGCACTTGCCGCGTGTGCCTGGAACACGTTCTTGGCCAGATCCAATCCGATCGTGCTAACTTCCGTCACGGACGCCTCCTTTCAAGTGGCTGTCAACACCACCACTTTGGCACGTCGATGCCGTCGGGGGGCGTCCACTCCATCACCGACCTGAGCATGCACAGCGCCGAGGACCTTGCAGCCGTGGCTGCGGCCCTCAATGGCCGGCCACGCAAAACCTTGGGCTGGAGAACACCGGCCGAGGCCTTTGACGAGCTGCTGAGATCGGTGCACACAGCTGTTGCGACGACCGCTTGAACCCAAGCAGTGCGCCTGCATCAGATCTGCCATAGCGCCATCCATGCCCGCTACAGCGAGGCGGAGATCGCGCGTCGCTTGGCTGATATCG
>DATMZP010000218.1:0-3457 GCA_035573595.1 Hyphomicrobiaceae bacterium | reverse complement strand
AGGGCAGGTCCGCCAATGCCGGCGCGTCTCCCGGAACGGTCACGCGCGGCAGCACCTCCCGCCACAGGGACTGCTGGCGGGCGCTGGGCGTCCGGGCGCGACGGCGCCCGTAGCTGCGCAAGTCCGCGTGGGGTTGTCGGTCTGTCATTACAATCAGGTTTCAGGGACTAGGGATTGGGGACTAGGGGGGACTGTGTGGCACCTGAAACCTAATCCCTGAAACCTAGTCCCTCGAATCATCGCGGCAGGTCGGTACGTCCCATCAGGAGCTTGTCGATGGCGTGGGCGGCCTGGCGGCCTTCGCGGATGGCCCATACCACCAGCGATTGCCCGCGGCGCATGTCGCCGGCCACGAACACCTTCTTGCGGCCCTTGATGCGGTAGTCGCGCTCGTCGGCGTCGAGGCCCTTGAAGCGGCCGCGGGGCACCACGGCAAGGCCCAGCTCCTGCACCAGGTCGGTCTCCACGGGGCCGGAGAAGCCCATGGCGAACAGCACGAGGTTCGCCGGCAGCTCGCCCTCGGTGCCGGGCACCGGCTTGAGGGCACCGTCCACGCGCGTATGGAGCAGCTTCTCCACCTTGCCGTTGCTGCCGGAGAAGCCCGTGGTGGAGATGGAGTACTCCACCTTCGCGCCCTCCGCCTGGCTCGACGAGACGCGCAGCTTCAGGGGCCAGTGCGGCCAGGAGAGCGCCTTGTTCTCCTTCTGCGGCGGCACCGGCATGATCTCGAGCTGCGTCACCGACCTGGCGCCCTGGCGGAACGAGGTGCCGATGCAGTCGCTGCCCGTATCGCCGCCGCCGATGACGATGACGTGCTTGCCTTCGGCCGTGACCTGCGCCTCGTCGTTCTGCGGCTCGCCGGCGACGCGCCGGTTCTGCTGTGGCAGGAAGGTCATGGCAAACACCAGCCCGTCGAGGTCGCGCCCGGGCGACTGGGCGAAGAAGTCGAACGGCCGCTCCGAGCCGCCGGCCAACAGGAGCGCATCGTGCGTCTCCTCAAGCTCCCTGGCGGAGATGCTCTTGCCCACGTGCACATTGCAGTGGAAGACGACGCCCTCCGCCTCCATCTGCTGCACACGCCGGGCGACGATGTGCTTGGCCAGCTTGAAGTCCGGAATGCCGTAGGTGAGGAGGCCGCCGGGCCTCGCGCTCTTCTCGTAGACGTGCACCTCGTGGCCGGCGCGGGCGAGCTGCTGGGCCGCCGCAAGTCCCGCCGGGCCGGAGCCGACGACAGCCACCCGCCGCCCGGTCTTGACCTCGGGCGGCTGCGGGGCGATCCAGCCCTCCTCGAAGGCCTTGTCGGCAATGGCGCACTCGATGGTTTTGATGGTGACCGGGTTGTCGTCGATGTTGAGCGTGCAGGCCGTCTCGCACGGCGCCGGGCACACGCGCCCCGTCACCTCGGGGAAGTTGTTGGTGGAGTGCAGGTTGAGGGCCGCCCCCTTCCAACGATCGCGGTAGACGAGGTCGTTCCAGTCCGGGATCTGGTTGTTCACCGGACAGCCGGTGTGGCAGTAGGGAATGCCGCAGTCCATGCAGCGCGCGGCCTGCTTCTTCATCTCCGCCGGCGGCAACGGCTCCACGAACTCCTGCCAATGCTTCACGCGCTCCTCCACCGGCCGGTAGTGCCGGTCCTGGCGGTCGAACTCCATGAAGCCCGTGATCTTGCCCATCGGTGCCTGTTGCCGCGCGCGTTGAGGGGTGGAAGCGTGGGTGACGCGCCTGCGCCCGGCCCTAGATATACACAAGTCGCCCAAGGGCGAAACAGCCCCGGGGTGCGGCGCTGGTGCGGCGCGAGTGCGGCGCTGGTGCGGCTCGCGGTAGCCGCAGGCCGGCCCGGCGGTCCGGTGGGGGTGATGGGCAGCAGGCTATCCGGTATAGTGAGTCGCATTCAAACGGGGGCACGCCACAGCCGCATGCTGTCTGGGCGCGGCTGACGCTTATTCGGGGCCGGACGCAGCACATGGGGAGCCGCTGGGGGAGCCGCTGGGACGACCGCTGGGCCATCCTTGCGCTGCTCTTTGCGGTCCGCCTCGGCATGGCCTTCCAGTTCCAGTCGGTGGCCGCCATTTCGCCGGTGGTCATGCGCGAATTCGGTGTCGGGCTTGCCGACATCGGCCTCATGATCAGCCTCTATCTTGCGCCCGGCCTCGCCATCGCCCTGCCCGGCGGCGAGATCGGGCGGCGCTGCGGCGACAAGCGGGCCGTCCTGCTCGGCCTCGCCTTGATGATCGGCGGCGGGCTCACGATGGCGCTGGCGCCGAGCTGGCCGTGGCAGATCGCCGGCCGCCTCCTCGCCGGGATCGGCGGCGTGCTCCTCAACGTGCTGATGTCCAAGATGGTCACGGACTGGTTCGCGGGGCGGGAGATCGCCACCGCCATGGGCATCTTCGTGACCTCCTGGCCGGTCGGAATCGCCATGGCGCTGATCGCACTGCCGCCGTTGGCCGAGGCGGGCGGCGCGTCGGCGGTGCAGCTCTGCGCCGTGGCGTCGGCGCTCGTTGGGTTCCTGGCGACCAGCCTCCTCTACCGGGCGCCGCCCGACCGGGCGGCCGCCGCCGCCAGCGCCGCGGCGTGGCCCGCCGGCGCGGCTCTCTATGCGGTGATTGCCGCCGGCGCCATCTGGGGCCTCTACAATGCGGCGCTCGGGATGGTGTTCGGCTTCGGTACGGCCATGCTGACTGAGCGAGGCTGGACGCTGGCCGCCGCCGGGTCGGCCACCAGCCTCTTTCTCTGGCTCGGCGGCATCTCCGTGCCGCTCGGTGGCATCGTAGCCGACCGCACCGACCGGCGCGCGGCCGTCATGCTGGCCGGCTTCGCGCTGACCGCCGTCGCGCTGCCGATCGCGGCGCGAGCCGAGACGGTGATGCCGGCATTCGCGGTCCTCGGCCTCATCGGCGGGATCGCCGCGGGGCCCATCATAAGCCTGCCGGCGCGCGTCCTCCACGCCGAGACGCGGGCCGTTGGCATGGGGGTCTTCTACACCGTCTTCTACGCCATGACCGTGGCCGGTCCCATCGTTGCGGGATGGGTCGCCGGCAGGGTGGGGACGTCGGCCGTCGCGTTCGATGTGGGGGCGCTCATGCTGGCGGGCTGCGGGCTCGCCTACTGGGCCTTCGAGCGTCTGAGCGAGCCCTTCGTTCCCGGCCGACTGGCCGGCCGGCCCTGAGCAGCCGCTAGCCCGTCCCATTCGCCGTAGGCTAGCTCCTTCGCCTTCACGAGGACGGTCTCGGCCACGCGGCTGTTGGTTAACCGATCCTTTCGTTCGTAGCGAGCGGTCGGTCCCCGGACGGGCATAATCGCTCAGACTTGATAGATGCCGCTGTCTCGCGTTAGCCGGGAACCGCACGGCGATGGCGCCGTTGCAGGTCTGTCCGGCCAGAAACTTGGCCAGAACTTTCGCCAGAGCTTTGGGAGAGGAGAGTTGTGTCGTGTTTCCAGGGCGTACAGCGCTTGG
>DATMZP010000217.1:0-2311 GCA_035573595.1 Hyphomicrobiaceae bacterium | reverse complement strand
CTGCCCCATGGTGTAGGAGCGCATGCCGTGGCGCATGCCGAACTGGAAGATGCGGGCGAAACCGCTCGATGAGGGCATGCCCACCACGAGGCTCTGCAGGATGCCGATCTTCGGGTGCGCCTGCATCATGCGGGTGAGACGCACGATCTCGGGGCCGGCCATCAGGCTGTCGGCGTCGAGGGGGAGCATGAGGGAGAACTCGCTGCCCCAGCGCTCGCAGAAGTCGCGCACGTTGCCGGCCTTGAAGCCGGTGTTCCTCGCGCGCCGGCGATAGACGATGCGGTCGGCGTCGGGATCGGCCGCCTTCCAGGCCGCCACCGCCTTCTCCTCCGCTGCCGCCACCTCGGGAATGCCGGTATCGCTCAGCACGAAGTAGCTGTAGGCGCCGCCCTCGCCGGTGGCATCGATGCTGGCCTTCACCGTCTTGAGCCGCAGGATGGCGCGGCCGGGGTCCTCGTTGCGCACCGTCATGAGGACGGCGGTCTTGATGCGGATCGGCGTCGGCTGGTCGCCGGCGGCGGCGAAGGGGGCCACCTCGGCCAGCGGGTCGTTGCGCAGGTGCAGCAGCCACAGGCCGATCAACGCATTCCAGAAGCCGAGCACGGTCCAGGGTGAGCCGACGGCGAAGGCCGCCAGCAGGACCACGTCCACGATCGTCCAGCCGCCGGCGCCCAGGACCAGCGCCGCCGCCGCCAGCATGGCCGCGTACGTCACCGCGTTGAGGGCGAGTACGATGCGCCGCCTGCGGGTCAGCAGGTCGATGGACTGGAGGCCGGTCGGTGTCGTAAGGCTCTGCGCAGGGCGCGGCGCCCCCGGGGCGGGGGCGTCGAGAGTGTTGCTCATGCGTTTCCAGGTCCAAGGGTTCCCAGCGCGAGCCCACTCCATGGCAGGCGGTGGCGGTAACATCATGGCGGCCGGATCAGGCAAAAAGTCACGCACGGCACGGGCGCTCTGGTATGCCGGAATGGGCGTGGTGGAGCTGCGCGAGGCGCCGCTGCCGCCGCTCGGCGCGGGCGAGGCGCGAGTGCGGACGCTCTACAGCGGCGTCAGCCGGGGCACCGAGCGGCTGATTTTTCAGGGCGCCATCGGCCACAGCGAGTGGGAGCGCATGCGCTGCCCGATGCAGGAGGGAGACTTCCCCTTTCCGGTGAAATACGGATACTGCGCCGTGGGTGTGGTGGAGGAAGGCCCCGCCGACCTTCCGGGCCGGACCGTGTTCTGCCTTCATCCCCACCAGGATGTGTTCCAGGTGCCGGCGGACCGCCTGACCGGCGTCCCCGATTCGGTCCCGCCGCGGCGTGCCACGCTCGCCGCCAACATGGAGACCGCCCTCAACGCCGTGTGGGACAGCGGCGCCGGCCCGGGCGACCGCATCGTGGTGCTGGGAGCGGGCATGGTGGGGCTCCTGGTCGCGTCACTGGCCGCACGGCTGCCCGCAGCCGCCGTTACGGTGGTGGATGTGGAGGCCGGCCGCCGGCCATTGGCGGAGGCCCTGGGGGCCCAATTCGCCGCCCCGGATGCGGCGCCCGCGGAGGCGGACGTGGTGTTCCACGCCAGCGCCAGCGCGGCGGGGCTCAGTACGGCCATCGCCTGCGCCGGGCTGGAGGCGACCGTCGTGGAAATGAGCTGGTACGGGGACAAGCCGGTGCAGGTCGGCCTCGGCGGCGCGTTCCACAGCCGGCGCCTCAAGCTCGTCTCCTCCCAGGTGGGCCTCATCTCCCCCAGCCGCCGCCCGCGGTGGGACTACGGCCGGCGCATGGCCGCCGCGCTGGCGCTGTTGGACCAGCCCGTCCTCGATCTGCTGGTGGCTGAGGAGATCGCCTTCGATGACACCGCGCGCGAGATGCCGCGCATTCTGAGGGCCGGGACGCACGGTCTTGCCCCAGTCATCCGCTATTCGTGAACCCTGATCGAGCCTTGGAGAGGCCCCGGAGACTGCCATGTACGCCGTCGAGGTGCGCAACCGCATCATGATCGCCCACAGCCTGCCCGATCCGTTCTTCGGGCCGGCCCAGGGCATGCACGGCGCCACCTTCGTGGTGGACGTTGCCTTCTTCCGCGAGACGCTGACGGCGCAGAACGTGGTGGTGGACATCGGCGCCGCGCTCGATGTGCTCGGCAAAGTGCTCAAGCCCCTGGCCTACCAGAACCTCGACGCGCTGCCGCAGTTTGCGGGCAGGCTCACGACCACGGAGTTCCTCTGCCGCCACGTCTTCGACGCCATGGCCAAGGCCGCCAGGGAGGGCGCATTGGGCGAGGACGGCAAGTCCCTCGCCAGCATCCGCGTGACCCTGCACGAGACCGATCTGGC
>DATMZP010000216.1:0-4605 GCA_035573595.1 Hyphomicrobiaceae bacterium | reverse complement strand
CGGGAAGCCCGCCGACGTCGTGCGACTCGACTACGACCACCGCACCCGGCGCCGCATCGCGCTCACCGGATCAGGCGGCCTCAGCTTCCTGCTCGACCTCGCCAAGGCCCCCGTCCTCGCCGCCGGCGACGGCCTCCGCCTGGAAGACGGCCGCATCGTCGCCGTCGAGGCCGCGCCCGAGCGGCTGCTGGAGATCGTCTGCCGCGACGAGCGGGCGCTGGCCCGCATCGCCTGGCACCTCGGCAACCGCCATCTCGCCACCGAGATCGGCGCGCGCGTCGTCTACATCCGCGACGACCATGTCATCGCCGACATGGCCCGCCGCCTCGGCGCCGAGGTGCGCCGCGTGGAGCGCCCGTTCAATCCCGAGGGCGGCGCCTACAGCCAGGGCGGTGCGGGGCATGGCCACAGCCACGGCCACCATCATCACGCTCATGGCCACGATCACGACCACAGCCACTAGAGCCGATGCCGGCAGACCAGAGCAGACCGTGTGAGAAGCGCCAGGAGGTGTCAGACCCTCTGGGTCTGACACCAAGGCTCGACAATGGTGGTACCCTCGCTCGCCTGATGATCTGGCTGTCGCCCGCCTACCCGGTCGGCGGGTTCAGCTACTCGCACGGGCTGGAGTGGACGGTGGAGGCGGGCAAGGTGCGCGATGCCGCCACGCTGGCGGGCTGGATCGAGGATCTCCTGCACCACGGCGCCGGCCGGTCGGATGCCATCCTCCTCGCCGGGGCCTGGCGGGCGGCAACAGCCGGCGACGAGCCCCTCCTGGCTGAGATCGCGGAGCTGGCTGCCGCCCTGGTGCCTTCGGCCGAGCGGCGCCTGGAGACGCTGGCCCAGGGCGCGGCGTTCCTGGAGGCGACACGGGCCGTGTGGCCCAGCCCCGCGCTCGACCGGCTCGCCGCCGCGGCGACCCAGGGCACCCCTGAGGGCGCCCGTGAGATCGCCTATCCCGTCGCCGTCGGCGCCTGCGCCGCGGCCCACAGCCTGCCGCTGGAGCCCACGGCGCAGGCCTTCGTCCAGGCGTTCGCCGCCGGCCTGGTCTCGGCCGGCGTGCGCCTCATCCCCCTGGGCCAGACCGACGGGTTGCGGGTGCTGGCGCGGCTGGAGCCGCTCATCCCGCCGCTGATCGCCCGCGCGCTCGGCTCAACCCTGGACGACGTGGGTGGTGCGGCCGTTCAGGCCGACATCGCCTCCATGCGCCACGAGACGCAATACACGCGGCTGTTCAGATCGTAGAGCGGCCGGAACCACGAGCGGGACGCGGCCGATCCTCGGCCTGGGCACCGCCCTCGCCGCAAGCCCCCTGTGCCAACTCGCCCAACGGGCTCTCGCAGCGCCAGACATAGCCGCGCTGCTGCATGCAGCCCTGCATGGCGGCCATCATGGCCTGCTCGCGCTCGCGCTGCGGCGCCCCGGCGCCCACCCGCGTGGCCGCGTTGCGGCACTGCTCGGCCGCCGCCTGGAAGCCGCCGTCGACCGGGCGGCCGTCGGTGCGCATCCAGGTCATCTGGCCGCCGCCGCCCCCGCCGCCGTTGGCGGTGCAGCCGGCCAGCGCCAGACCCACCGCCGGACCCAGCGTCAGACCCATGGCAACCGCTCGAACCCAACGCATGCTGTCCCCGCCCGGAGGCTCTCCGAGGTGCCTTGCCGCCGTCCGCGGCGCGCCACTATGCCGGCCGCGGCCCCCTGAGCCTGTCTCTTTCCGGCTACAGTCCGATACATTACTGCAGGAATAAAGACGCCAGAAGTTGTCCGGCATATGGCCTGCCTTAGGCGGCAAGGCTTGGGTGGCAAGATGCGCCTGGCGACCTCCACCGCGTGCTCGGCGGCGGGTCCACACTCCGCACGCCAACGCCCCCGCGTGCCCATCGCCGCCATCCCTGGGATGCTGCCCCTGGTGGTGGTGAGCCCGGTTGGGATCGAACCAACGACCACCTGATTAAAAGTCAACTGATCCCACCCTGTGCCTTCCTTCGCCATCCTCCTCCGAACCCTGATGGACTTGATGCAACTGCCAGATATGGTTATATTTTATTGCGCAATGAGAAGGACGGAGGAGGAAACGGCGGAACGAACCCGATAGATGCCTTCGCCTCTCCCCCCGAACTACGATCACCACTCTGATGGATCACGCTACGAGCCTTCCGGCCCTTGTCTGAACGGACAGGAACCTCCGCCGGCGCGGATCTCGACCTCTAGGCCGTGACCGCACACCCAACTCGGCCACGACCCGCGAGCGGCTGACGCACACCGGAACGGCATATGAGCGACACCTACCCTAGGAGCGCCAAGCTGACGGATAAGATCGTCCGCAGTCCCCCCTTCACCTTGAAAGGTCAGGCGAAAATCCGCGATGAGGAGTGCCGCGGTTTCCTCCTCGTGATCGGAATGGAGACAAAGACCTTCAGCGCGAAAGTCGAACGGGTCGTAAGCGGCGTCCGCGAGCCCGCCTACCAATCTTTCGGCAGCTTCGATCCCACTGCTCCCGACCACGTGGGCGTCAAAGACGCCCAGAAGGCCGCAGCCAAGTGGATCGCAGATTACAAGAACGGTGCCAAGGTGGCCGCCAAACGCGGCGGCACCCACCCTCAAGGAGGCCTGGGCGCGCTACCGGGTGCGGCTGGAGGCCAAGGGCCGGCAGGAGTCGACAATCGAATGGTACCGGGAAAACCTAGAGGATGGCCCGCTCAAGGATTGGCTCGACACGCAACTGGTCTCAATCACCCCGGAGAAGGCCGCCGCGCTCCACAAAGGAGCGCGGCCCCTACAGCGCCAATGGGGCGATGCGAACCCTGCGGGCCGTCTACAACTACGCCAAGCTCAAAGTCGACCGCTCATTGCCTCAGACCGACGTGACAATGCTTGTCGAATGGAACGCTGAGAAGCGTCGCAATACCGGGATGGGGTTGGGCCGACTGGGCGCTTGGGGGCGACAGCTTGCCACGCTCGAGAACCCAGTGCGGCGCGAGTTCCACCTGTTTTGTCTGCTCTCCGGCTCCCGACCCGACGCCCTATCGAAAAGCGAGTGGTGTCATGTGTCAGTTGCGCGCCGCGTGCTCCACGTTCCCGCGTCCAAGGGTGGCCACGAACGTGCCTTTGACATCCCGCTTTCTCGGCCCATGCTCTACTGCCTCGTGCGCGCCCGGCGCGCGGGCCGTATCCTCCACCGCGACCAAGCGCAGCGCTTCGTCTTCCCGGCACTGTCGGAAGCGGGACACTTGGCCGAGTGGCGCGAGGATCGAGAGGCCCTGGCGAAGTTCGGGACCGACCTCCGGCAATCCTTCAAGACGATAAGCGTGGAGTGCGGCGTCGGAATGCTGGAGGCGAAAATCCTTATAAACCACAAGGTGGATCGCGATGTGCATGACGGCTACACCACCACACCGGAGCTGCGCGAGCACCTCCACGGCTGCCAGGCACGGATAAGCGCAGCGATCGTGGGGCGCCTCGTGCCCGCGATGGGGCCCGCCCTTCTCCTCGCCATGGACCTCGTGCCCGCCATCGCCAGTGCCAATCGGGCGCGCGTCGCCAGGATCAAGCGGATGTCCGCGTTACAGGGATGGGGAAATTGACCCGGACTGATCTCTTGCCACGCCCAAGCTGGGCGCTCTGCCCCAGTCAGCCGGCAAGAGCCTGGAGCAATGCCGCAATCCTTATGGTCGCGAAGTTGGAGAAGGTATCCGATACCGCATACGGCAGAACAATCCGGTCGCCATGGCGCAGCGCACCGCAGGTGTAGACGACGTTGGGCACATACCCTTCCCGCTCGGTGGGGTCGGGCCGCACGAGTGGCTCGCGCGAGCGGCCAAGAATCTTGGAAGGGTCCTGCTTGTCGAGAAGGATCGCGCCGATGGAATATTTCCGCACCGGCCCGACGCCGTGCGTCAGCAGCAGCCAGCCTTCGTCCAACTCGATGGGTGAGCCACAATTCCCGATCTGAACGAACTCCCAGGGATACGCCGGCCGCACGAACGACTGTCCGCCGTCCCAGGTGTAGAGATCGTCGGAATAGATCAGGTGAAGGTTCTCGTTGTCCTGCCTCCCGATCATTGCGTAGCGGCCGTCAATCTTGCGAGGGAACAGACCCATTCCCTTGTTCCGCGTAGCTGTTCCTCTGAGGGGCCTCATGCGAAATGATCGGAAATCGCTGGTTTCGAGCAGCTCGGACCTGATCGCTCTGCCGCTGTACGCGGTGTAGGTGGCGTAGAACGTCTTTCGCCCTTCGTCCTCGAACTCCACGAACCGGGCATCCTCGATGCCGTTGGCCTGCGCCTCGGTGATTGGAAAGATGACGCGCTCGCTCAGGTCCTCGTCCGGGCTGAAGCTCACCTCGACATCCTCGCCGTCGGGCCGCGCCGTTCGGCGCGTGATTTTCGC
Source organism: Hyphomicrobiaceae bacterium (assembly GCA_035573595.1). Lineage (GTDB taxonomy): Bacteria > Pseudomonadota > Alphaproteobacteria > Rhizobiales > Hyphomicrobiaceae > AWTP1-13. The sequence continues at coordinate 219 of DATMZP010000216.1, read as the reverse complement.
TACGGACGCAAGGCGCCCCGTCGGGTCGATGGTGACAGCGCCATCCGCGGCGATAGATCCGGACCTGAAGGTCAATGAGGAAATGTGCCCTTCGCCGACGGCCCGGAGGCTCAGAATGAATCGGCACCCTCCCACGGTTGCGTCGGACTGGTCGGGGTGCCGCACGATGCTCGGATTGAACAGGGCGGACGCCTCGAAGGAGTACTCGTGCAGGAAATA
>DATMZP010000215.1:0-3654 GCA_035573595.1 Hyphomicrobiaceae bacterium | reverse complement strand
CCCATGTCGTGGCGCGGCGGTTTGTGGCGGATGGGCGCCGGCGCGCTGTCGCCCTGGCGGGTGCCGGGCAGCCACCAGCGGCTCGCCTCCACCGGCTTCGACGGGTTGCGCACGTCGAAGGCGCGGTAGAACTGGTCGTCGAGCGGGTTGTGGGCGACAAAATCCGGCGCACCCGCCATGTGCACCGTCTCGCCGTCGCAGAACCACAGCTGGTGCACGCCGCGCGAGCCCGGCCCCGAGGCATCCACATAGGCAATGGATTTCGGCGTCTCCGGCACGGAGATGTCGAACAGCTCGAAGCCGGCGGGCTTCTGCCCATGCTTCTGCACCTGGTAGGCCACCGCCATGATATCGCCCACCGTCTCCAGCGAGTTGGAGCGCATGAAGGGCTGAGGCAGGTCGGTCTGCACCACGACCTTGGGCGCCCTGGGGTCCGACACATCGACGCCGGTGAAGTTCTTGGGCGCGCTCTCGTGCGCCAGCCACAGAATGCGACGGCCGTCCTTGGCAATCTGGATCGACATCCCCTCCCCCATGCCGCCGAAGCCGTTGAGCTCGTGGTGGGCAAGGAGCCTGAAGTTGCGGGCGATGGGCTCGTAGGTGGTCTTCTCGGCCACGTGCATTCCCTCGGATGTTTGAAGCGTCACTGACTTGCGCGAAAGCAGCGGCCACAACCGCTCATCGGAACATACCGGCTGCGGTTCCGTATTGTCTAATTCGGCGACGAATGCTACGCGCCGGTGCGACGGCGATCCTTCGACACGAAGTCTGAGAGGAAAGTAACGAGCACGGAAGCGGGCTGTGCGTCTGCTTGGCCGGACCCGATGCCGATAGCGCTCGTGCCGCGCTCGAGCCTGGTGCGCGACTCATTCATGTCTTTGAGGCTGGAAGCTGGTACGAGGCGATGACGATCTATCATCGCCTCACGGGTTGGGTCCGTACAAGGCGGACGATCCTTGCGTTTGCGAACCGTATTCTGAGGAACGGCGAAGTACACAGATTTCGATATTCGATAGTGGCGCCAAGTAGCTCAATTGCCGGCTCTCGCGCAGGTGTCTCGTAGCCGCCTCAACCTGAGCGCGCGTGAGATGCGGGTATTCGGTCAGGATATCGTCCACCGACCGTCCCTCGGCGAGACGCCTCAGGATCAGCATCGACCGTGATGCGCGTTCCCTCGATGACGGGCTTACCCATCATGATCCTCGGATGGGCGATAATGCGCGGCGTGCTCGGCATGGTTCGACTCCGCCGCAAGCATAGCATGAGCGGCTCTTGGCGGAACCCAAATGCACGGAACCCGGCATGGCTCCCGCTCACCTGCCGTTCGCCGGCAGATCGGCGCGCCACAGGTGGGTGCGCCAGCGCCAGGCGATGGCGAGGCTCAGGGCGGCGCCGGCCAGGGCATAGAGGGTGCCGGTGGCGCGGAAACCGACCGCTTCGACGAGCGCGCCGCCTGCCAGCGCGCCGAGCGGCAGGCTGTAGATCGCCAGCATGCGCACACCCATAATGCGGCCCCTGAACTTGCTGCCGGCGATGCCCAGCAGCACCACCGCCACCGCCACCATGCTGATGCTCTGCGCGAAGCCAGCCAGCGCCAGCATAGCGGCACCGCTCCACGCCGACCGCATCTGCGCAAAGACCAGCAGACACCCGAACCAGGCGAAGGTTGCAAGCATCATGGCGCGCGTCGCTGCGATCCGACCGCGCAGGCTCACTGCCACCGAGCCCAGCAGCGCCCCGGCCGCGAAGCTCGCCATCAGGTAGCCGAGCCCGGTCGCATCGACGGCATAGATCTCGCGGGCCACGTACGGCAGCAGCGGGTTGGAGAGCGGAAATGCCAGCAGGTTGACCAGCACCGCCACCAGGATGCCGGCGAGCAGCGCCGGCGTCGACCACACCAGCACCAGGCCCTCCACCAGATCGCTCCAGTGCGACGCCCGCGACGTTGTCCCACCCACCGCGGCCCGCGAAAGTGTGTCGGCGCCCGGCAGCCGCCCCATCGCCAGCACCAGCACGAGGCCCAGCGCATAGAGCCCGGTCACCACCACGTAGGCGGCTCCGATACCGAACTTGGCGAACAGGCCGGCGCCGGCCAGCGCGCCCATGAACCGGGCCACGTCGGTGGTCGTGCGCGAGACAGCCACGGCCCCCAGGAGCTGCTCGGCCGGCACGATATGCGCCACCAGCGCCCCGCGCACGCCGAGGTCGGAGGGTCGCACCAATCCCATGAGGCCGGTGATGCAGAAGACGGCGTGGGGGGTCAGCGCACCGGCCAACGCGATTGCCATCAGCGTGGCGGCCAGCACCGTGTAGAAGGCGCGCATGCCGGCGAGCAGATTGCGGTGGCCGATCCTGTCGCCGATAACGCCGAGCAAGGGCGCCAGCAGCGTGCCAGTGTAGAGCAGCGCCCCGAACAGCGAGAGCAGCAGCACCGACCCCGTCTCGACCAGGATGTACCAGCCGAGGATCAGCGTCTCCATCTCGAAAGCGCACGAGGTCAGGAGGTCGGCCGGCCACTGAATGCGGAAGCTGCGAATCCGGAACGGCGCAAGGACCGAGGCTCTCGGCTGCGCTGTCAAACAACGCCACGGCGATCCGTCACCGTCGCACCCCTCCCCTTCCTCCCGGTAGGCTTTTGTTCTCGCAAAGAGACGTTAGACAGGGCGATGATCCCGGCCAATATCGCTGCGGGCAGAACAGGTGTGTGTCGGACAGGGATCAGACCCCTCGCGCAGCTGTTGGAGTAGATCTCCGAGGGCGGAGGCGAAGGGTCTGACCCCTCCTCCGGCCTACGTTGCCTTCCGCGCCCGCTCCAGGAAGTCGGGGCGCAGGGCCTTGCTCCAGTCGGGGATGGCGGCGATCTTCTTCTCCTTGAGCAGCAGCTCGGCGTGACGCTGCATGTAGGGTTGCAGGTCGGCCGGGAAACCGGGGTCGACTTCCACGGTGGCCATCGCCCTGCGGAACGTCTCCTGCGAGATGGAATAGCCCTTGCCGGTGTAGAAGCCGTAGATGGCATCGGCCACCGCGCCGGGCCGCTCCTTGAAGTCGCCCGCCACGTCAAGCCAGGCCCTGAGGTAAGCGACGATTGCGTCAGGCCGGCCGGCGACCAGCTCCGGGGTGGCGGCCATGAACACCGGCATGGCATCGACGGCATGGAAGTCCATGATGGTGGCGGCGATGCCGTCGGCCTCGGCGATGGCGTTGTAGGGCTCGACGTTGACCATGGCGTCCACCGTCTTGGCGGCCATGGCGGCGACCATATTGTTCACGTCCATGCGCACCTCCTGGTAGTCGCCGCGCTTGAGGCCCCCTGCCGGCGCGATCTGATCGACGAAGATGTTGGCGATGGACGACCCGGTCTGGTTGGCGATCTTGAGGCCCTTGAGCTGCTCGACCTTGGTGAGGCCCAGCTCCTTGCGCGCCATGATTCGCACCGTGCGGCCGACCTGCTCGATCACTGCGATGCCGACGATGCCGCCCTTGTCGTGGCCGAGCACGAACGAGGGGCCGGCGTAGGTGCCGAGATCGACCTGGCGCGCCACCATCTGCTGCATGGTGAGATTGCCGGACGGCACCGCGAACTCCTCGATCTTGATGCCGCGTTTCTCGAGCAGGCCGGATTTCATCAGGTAGTAGGTCGGCATGCCCCAGATG
>DATMZP010000214.1:0-2063 GCA_035573595.1 Hyphomicrobiaceae bacterium | reverse complement strand
CCTACTCCTCCGCGACGCCGTGCCGGGTCACTCCATGATCTAAGGAAGCTCGCTCGATTTCGTCACCGCCCTTTGAACACCGCCTTCCGCTTCTCGGCGAAGGCCTGTACCCCCTCTTTGGCATCCTCGGAGACGAGGGCGCGCTCATAGGTCGGGAGCCGGCCGCTGCGGATCACCTCGAAGCCCTCGCGGATGCCGCGGCCGTCGATGGCCTTGAGGGCCTCCTTCAGCGCCTGGATGGTGAGGGGGGCGCCGGCGGCGATGGACTCGGCCCATTCCCGCGCCGTCGCCATCAGCTTCTCCTTCGGCACCACGGCGTTGACGAGACCGTACTGCCTGGCCTCGGCGGCGGGCATGCGGCGTCCCAGCAGCAGCATCTCCATCGCGATGTTGTAGGGCAGCCGGCGCGGCAGCCGCTGGATGCCGCCGGAATCCGGGAGGATGCCGATCGGGAGCTCCGGCATGGCGAACTCAGCATGGTCGGCGGCGATCAGCAGGTCGCAGGCAAGGGCCAGCTCAAGCCCGCCACCCAGCACATGGCCGTTGAGGGCGGCGATGACCGGCTTGTTGAGGTCCCACAGCTCGGTGAGCCCCGCGAACTTGCCGGGGCCATAGTCGAGGTGCCACCACTTGCCGACCTCCTCGCCGCCATGGGCTGCCTTGATGTCCCAACCGGCAGAGAACACCCGCTCGCCGGCGGCGGTGACGATGCCGACCCGCAGCTCCGGGTCGTCGCGCAGCCGCACGAAGGCCTGGCCGAGCAGGCGGCTGGTGACGATGTCGATGGCATTGACCTTGGGGCGGTCGAGCGTGACCTCCAGCACATGGCCGCGCTGCTCCACCCGTACCGGATCGCTCATGCCCGAGACTCCCTCTCCCGCAAAGCCGCCTCGGTAGCACGCCGAATAGGGGCCGGGAATCCAGCGACCGACCGCGCTTGGCCGGCTTGCGCCGCGTCAGTCAACCATCTCGTAGGCGGGCAGGGTCAGGAACTCGACGAAGTCGGTGGCGGTTACCTGGCGCTGGAACAGCTGGGCGGCGTCGTCGAAGCGGTGGGAGGAGGCCTTGGCGGCGGCGCGATCGCGCTCCTGGCCGATGATCCGCTCGACCAGCGCGCGGTCGATGGTGCGGCCGTCGTCGAGCTTCGCGCCGTGCCGCAGCCATTGCCAGACCTGGGCGCGCGAGATCTCGGCGGTGGCGGCGTCCTCCATCAGGTTGTGGAGCGGCACGCAGCCGATGCCGCGCAGCCAGGCCTCGATATAGCCGAGCCCGATATCGATGTTCATGCGCAGCCCGGCCTCGGTGATCGGCCCGCTCGGCACCTGCAGCAGGTCGGCGGCCGCCACGCTCACGTCCTGGCGCTGGCGCGGAATCTGGTTCGGCTCGCGCATCATCTTGTCGAACACCGCCTTGGCCACCGGCACGAGGGCGGGATGGGCGACCCAGGTGCCATCATGGCCGTCGCCGGCCTCGCGCTCCTTGTCGGCGAGGACCTTGTCGATGGCGGTGCCGTTGGCGACCGGGTCGTCCTTGATGGGAATCTGCGCCGCCATGCCGCCCATCGCATGCACCTTGCGGCGATGGCAGGTCCTGATCAGCAGCAGGCTGTAGGAGCGCAGGAAATGCGCGGTCATCGTCACCAGCGCGCGGTCGGGCATCACCGCCCAGGGCTGCTTTCGGAACTTCTTGATGAAGCTGAAGATGTAGTCCCAGCGCCCGCAATTGAGGCCGGCCGAATGATCCCTGAGCTCATGCAGGATCTCGTCCATCTCGAAGGCGGCGAGAATGGTCTCGATCAGCACCGTCGCCTTGATGGTGCCGAGCGGCAGCCCGAGCGCCTGCTGCGCATGGACGAAGACGTTGTTCCACAGCCGCGCCTCCAGATGGGACTCCATCTTCGGCAGGTAGAAGTACGGGCCGCTGCCGCGCGCGAGCAGCTCTTTCGCGTTGTGGAAGAAATAGAGCGCGAAATCGAAAATGGCGCCCGCGACCGGCTCGCCGTCCACGAGCACGTGCTTTTCCAGCAGATGCCACCCGCGCGGGCGCATGAGCAGCGTAGCGGT
>DATMZP010000213.1:0-2947 GCA_035573595.1 Hyphomicrobiaceae bacterium | reverse complement strand
CACCATGCACGCCAGGGAGCCCCTCAAGCACACGACAGCGCGCGGCACCTATCCGCTACTCGTCGTATCGCGCTATCTCCTCATCGATGGCACCGGCAAGGTGCTCAAGGCGGACAAGATGGGATGGCGCGAGGACGGGCTCTTCACCATCGATCTGCCGCAGGATTTGCCGCCGGACGACTATACCGTCATTCTGGCAGTCTTCCTGGACGGCAACGCGGTTGAGCCGTCGGCCAGGGCGTTGCATATCCGCCGCATCGGCGCCTCAGGCTCGCCGGGCTAGCGGGTTGGGCGACCGATCCCGTGGCGGAGCTTGCGGCAACCGCGTAAGCTCGGCCGACCTTGCTCAGGCGGAAAGAAGATGGAAATCCTGGTCATCCAAGTCTTGAATTCCATTTTCTACGCGGCGGTGCTGTTCCTGATTGCGGCGGGCCTGAGCCTGATCTACGGCGTGATGCGCATCGTCAACCTGGCGCACGGCAACTTCTTCGCGTTCGGCGCCTTCGTCTCGGCCTGGGCCGTCGGCGGCTTGTTTGGAACGGGTGGGAGCGGCGGCCTCGCGCTCATGGGGCAACTCCTGCTTCTCCCCATTGGGGCGTTTGCGGTCGCGGCCTTGGGCGCGGCGCTTGAGCCCACTCTGCTGCGCCCGCTCTACAAGCGGCCCGAGGAGTACATCCTGCTCATCACCTTCGGGCTGCTGATGATCCTGGAGGACGTGATCAAGCTTCTGTTCGGCGGCACGCCGCTTACCGCCAGTTCTATTACGGACGCGTTGGGCATCATCCGGATCGGGGGACTGAAGTACCCGACCTACAACCTGGTGGTGATCGGCATCGGCATTCTCGCGTGCCTCGCGCTCTGGTGGTTCATCTATCGCACGCGCTTCGGTGTGATCCTGCGCGCCACCTCGCAAGACCGGCGCATGGCATCGGCCCTGGGGCTCAACGTCGGCCGCGTCTACGTGCAGGCCTTCGCCATCGGCTGCTTCATGGCGGGCTTGGGCGGGGCCGTGGTGGTGCCGGCGCAGGCGGCGGTGCTGGGCATGGGCCTCGACTTCCTCATCCTTGCGTTCGTCGTCATCGTCATCGGAGGCCTGGGAAGCCTGGAGGGCGCGCTTGTCGGCGCGCTGATCGTCAGCTTCGTCAGGACAGCGGCGATTCAGTTCTACCCGGAGATGGAGCTGGCCGTGCTCTATCTCATCGCCGCCGCGGTGCTATTGGTACGCCCGACCGGGCTGTTCGGGCGGGCCTGAGCCATGCCGTCCGCTCACTCCGTTCCCTCGTTCCTCAGGCTGCTGGCGGTGGCGGTGCCCGTCATTGCGGCCCTCGCCTTGCTGCCGCGGTTCGCCGGCATCTACCAGATCGAGCTCATCACCTACGGGCTGGCCTTCGCCATCGCCGCGCTCGGCTTCAACCTGCTGCTCGGCTACACCGGACTGCTCTCGTTCGGTCACTCCGCCTATTTCGGCGCGGGCGCCTACACCGTGGCATTCATCGCGCGCGACTTGCACGTCCACTCCATGGAGCTGTGCATCCTGGGGGCGCTGGCCAGCTCCCTGCTGATCGCGGCCCTGTTCGGCTACGTGTGCGTGCGCCACACCCGCATCTTCTTCGGAATCCTGACGCTCGCGCTCAGCCAGGTGCTCTGGAGCCTGGCCTTCAAGTTCTTCTGGGTGACGGGCGGCACCGACGGCATCCGCGTGCCGCGCACAGGGATTACGCTGCTGGCCGGCCTCCTCGATTTCAGGGGGCCGGGCGCCTACCAGAGGTTTGTCTACTCCTACTACTACTACGTGTTGGCGATCTTCGTGATGGCGGCGCTGGTCATGTGGGTGATCGTGCACTCACCCTTCGGCAAGGCGCTGCAAGCGATCCGCGACAACGAGACCCGCGCCGGATTCGTCGGCATCCGGGTGTCGCGCTACCGCTGGATCGCGTTCATCATCTCGGGCCTGTTCACGGGCCTTGCCGGCGCGCTGTGGGTGCCGCTCAACGGTCTCACCACGCCCGAGGTGCTGTACTGGCCGTTCTCCGGCGAGATCGTGTTCATGACCGTGCTGGGCGGTTTCCGCACCTTCTTCGGCCCGATCGTCGGCGCGATCGCCTTCAACTACCTCAAGGTCTATGCGGTCGCGAGCTCGCAGTACTGGCAGCTGGTGCTGGGGTGCGTGCTCGTGGCCATGGTGATGCTGCTGCCGACCGGCATCGTCGGCACACTGGGGCGCCTCGCCGACAAGCTGAGCAAGCTGAGGAAGAGCTGACATGGCGCTCCTCCAGACCATCGACCTCAAGCGCTACTTCGGCGAGACGCGCGCCGTGGACAACGTGAGCCTGAGCGTCGAGGAGGGCGAGTTCGTTTCCCTGGTAGGCCCCAACGGCGCCGGCAAGACCTCGCTCATCAACGTCATCACCGCGCACTTGAAGGCCGGCTCGGGCAAGATCCTGTTCCAGGGCCGGGACATCACCAGCGCGTCGGTGACGGAGCGCGTGAGGCTCGGCATCGCGCGCAGCTTCCAGCTGGTGAACGTGTTCGACGACCTCTCCACCTTCGACAACGTGGCGCTCGCCATCTTCTCTCGCGAGGGCAAGACGGCGCACCTCGCCGCGCTCGCGCACCGTGACCAGGCCGTGATCGCCGAGGCCGACGACATCCTCGGCCGGTTCGGGCTGGCGGCGAAGCGCGACGACGACGCGCGCGATCTCGCTCAGGGCGAGCGCAAGCTGCTGGATGTGGCGCTGGCCTACGCGCTGAAACCCAAGCTGCTGTTCCTGGACGAGCCCACCAGCGGCGTCTCCACGCGCAACAAGGCGCAGATCATGGACACCATCGCCTCGGTGGTGCGCGGCGAGGGCATCACGGCGGTGATCGTCGAGCACGACATGGACGTGGTGTTCAAGTACTCCGACCGCATCGTCGTCATGGCCCAGGGCGCCATCATCGCCCAGGG
>DATMZP010000212.1:0-2950 GCA_035573595.1 Hyphomicrobiaceae bacterium | reverse complement strand
TGAAATGGACCGGCGACAACGGCTTCGAGACGACGGAGCGCATCAGGATCACGGTGGAATGACGCGCAGTCGAAAGGTGTCAGACCCTCTGGGTCTGACACCATCCCACAATCGGTCTTGGAGCTACGGTGTCAGCCGCTCACCGGCTGCGCCGACCCTTGATGACGAAACGGATCTCGCCACAGCGTTCCCTCCCCCCTTGTGGGGGAGGGACAGGGTGGGGGGAAATCCCAGACCTCGAATATCGGGATTCCCCCCACCCCTAGCCCCTGCCCACAAGGGGGAGGGGAATCCGCGCAGCGGCCTGCATGTCGCGCCGGGCCAAACTCCGCCGTCCCAGTTGGTCTGTTTCGTCTTAGACCCTCTGGGTCTGACACCTTCACGCAACCGGTGCTGGAGCTGCGGTGTCAGACCCGGAGGGTCTGACACCGGCGTGACCGCATGCCGCGCGCCGGTGCGCTGACCGCCGCCATCGTCCTCGCGGTTGCGCAGGGCGCCGCTGGCGACATCCCGCTCAACGAGCGGCGCTCCACCTACGAGGACATGAGCGCCGAGACCAGGGCCATGCAGGATGGGGACACCGACAACCCCGGCATGCTGTGGGTTCTCGACGGCGAGGTCCTGTGGCGGGCCAAGGCGGGCAAGGCCGCCATCGCCTGCGCCGGCTGCCACGGCGAGGCGGAACCGGGCATGAAGGGCGTTGCGGCCAGATATCCGGCCTTCGAGCCCGGACGGGGCGCGGCCATCGACCTCGCGGGACGTATCAACATCTGCCGCACCGAGCGGCAGCAAGCGCCCGAGCTGAAGCGTGAGAGCAGGGAGCTGCTGGCCCTCACGGCGCTCGTCGCGCGCCAGTCGCGCGGGATGCCCATCGTCAGCGACGACGAGCGGCTGAGGCCTGCCATCGAGGCCGGACGCGCCATCTTCACCGCCCGCCAGGGCCAGCTCGACCTCGCCTGCGCCCAGTGCCACGACGACAACCGCGGCAACAGGCTCGCCGGCATCACCCTGCCGCAGGGGCACCCTACCGGCTACCCGCTCTACCGGCTGGAATGGCAGACGCTGGGCTCGCTGCAGCGCCGCCTGCGCAACTGCCTGATCGGCATGCGCGCTGAGCCCTACGCCTACGGCGCGCCGGAGTACATCGCGCTCGAAGCCTACCTGATGTGGCGCGCCCGCGGGATGTCGATGGAGAGCCCCGCGGTGCGGCCGTGACGCGGGCAGCCGGCTCAACCCATTGCGTCCTTGCTGCCGCCGGCAGGCCCCGCGCCGCCTCGCTGCGCCAGTGCGCGCATGACATCCTCATCGCTCAGCTGGTGGAAGTCGCGGTAGTAGAGGCCGATGGCCACGAACGGCTCGGGCATCCGCAGGCACACCACGTCGTCCACCTCGGACCGGAGCGCCGCAATCGTATCGGCCGGCGCCACCGGCACCGCCAGCAGTAGCGCGCGCGGGCGCCGGCGCCGCAAGCCGACAAGGGCCGCGCGCACGCTCGCGCCCGTGGCGATGCCGTCGTCCACCAGGATCAGCGTACGGCCTTCGAGGGGCACCCGCTCGCGGCCCTGCAGATAGGCCCGTCGGCGGCGCTCGATCTCGGCCAGCTCCCGCTTCGCCAGACGCTCCACGTCGGCGCGGGTGAGGTCGGCCGCCGCCATCACGTCGTCGTTGGTGACGATCTCCGCATCCCCGCCGTCCACCACGGCGGCGGCCGCCAGCTCCCGCTGGTGGGGCACGCCGATCTTGCGCACCAGCACCACGTCGAGCGGCGCCCTGAGGCGGCGCGCGATCTCGGCCGCGACCGGCACGCCGCCGCGCGGCAGTGCCAGCACCACAGGGTCGGCGAGGTTCTTGCGCGCCAACGCGCGGGCCAGCATGCGCCCGGCCTCGCTGCGGTCGGCGAATGTCGATGATGGCATGGTTGACCACCCTGGAGTGGCTCCGGCGCCAGGGTCCGGCCAAGCCTGCGGCGCTGTCAAGTGCCCGATTCCCGAGCCCGTGGCAGGCACCATGCGGGAACGATCCACGCGCCAGCGCCTTGTCTTATGTCAAGCCCGGATGCGCCCGGGACGCTCGCAAGCGACCGCAATGCAACCGCCCCGGCCATCCCTAGAACGGAGGTGGGTCATGAAGGTCAAGGAAGCGATGCACAACGGCGTCGAGTGGGCGGCGCCGCAGACGCCGATTCCAGAAATCGCCAGGAGGATGCGGGACCTCGACATCGGCGCGATTCCCGTCGGCGAGAACGACCGCCTGATCGGCATGGTGACCGACCGCGACATTGCCTGCCGCGCCGTGGCGAACGGCGCGGATCTCGGCACCCTCACCGCCCGAGACGTGATGAGCAAGGGCATCTTCTACTGCCGGGACTCCGAGGAGCTGGAGGATGCGCTGCGGATCATGGAGCAGAAGCAGGTGCGCCGGCTGCCCGTCATCAACGATCAGAAGCGCATGGTGGGCATCCTGAGCCTCGGCGACATCGCCGATGCGACCCCGCACGAGCTGTCCGGAGAGGTAGTCGCCGCCGTCTCCGCGCATCACGCGTAGACGGCGGTATCGAGCCCGCTTAGGGGCCGCGCACCTCGAGGACGGCGGCCGCGATGCGCAGCACGTCCTCGTAGCTCCTCTGTGCGCGCTTGGCTTGCCGCTCGAGCGCGAGCAGCTCCTCCCGCGCCTTGTCCTTCAATTGGCCAAAGCGCGGCGATGCCACGAGTTCCGCGGCCGCGGGCGCGCCCTCGCGCATGGCGAGAATGCCGCTGACGACATGCGCCTCGTTCCGGCAGCGCTCCGCCCCTTTTCGGCTGCGTTCCACGCAGGCTGTCACCTCGGCGGTCGACTTGGCGCGGATGTGCTCGAACGCCGTCGGATGCTCCTGCCGCTGGTTGGTCTCGTCGGCTTGCAGCATGCCAAGGGTCTCCTTGTCCGCGATCACGTCGTTGCACAATCCGACGCA
>DATMZP010000211.1:0-4744 GCA_035573595.1 Hyphomicrobiaceae bacterium | reverse complement strand
GTCCTCCACCACGTAGTTGCCGCTGGCGATGCAGATCAGCGCGTCGTGCGCCTCGTAGTCGTCGGGCCTCGCGAAGTAGCACTCGTTGGTGGCGACGATGGGCAGCCCGAGCTCGTAGGCGAGTTGCAGCAGCTTCGGCTCCACCTGCTGCTCGTGCGGCAGCCCGTGGCGCTGCACCTCCACATAGAGGGTGCCGGGGAAGATCGCCTTGAGCCGCTCCAGCCGCTGCCGGGCCAGCGGCTCCTGGCCGGCCCTGATGGCGCTGTCGATCGGCCCGTCGGGGCCGCCCGTGAGGGCGATCAGCCCGGCGCCGTGCTGGGCGATGTCGGCCAGCTTGACGTGTGGCGGCTCGGCGTCGCCGGGCTTGAGGAAGCACGCGCTGCCGAGCTTCATCAGGTTGGCGTAGCCCGCCTCGTTGCGGCACAGGAGCGCGAGCGGCCCGGCGGGCTTGGCGCCCGCGTCGAGGGCACCGAGGCGCACCTGGGCTCCGCCCTGGCTGTCGCCGAAGTCCGTCTGCAGGGCGCAGCCAGCGATGGGTTGTATGCCCGCCGCCGCCAGCTTGTCGGAGAACTCCAGCACGCCGAACATGTTGTTGGTGTCGGTGAGCCCGACGGCCGGCATGCGCTGCGCACCCGCCAGCTTGGCGAGGCTCGATATCTGCAGCGCCCCTTCCAACAATGAGTAGGCCGAGTGCACCTTGAGATGCACGAACCGGGGCGTTGCTGCAGGTGCGGGATTGCCGCGGGGGGCGCTATCTGCGCGAATCAAGGTTTGCATGCACATTTGGACCGGTAGCCAAGCGCGCGCGCAAGCCGTGGCTTGCAAAGGCGTCGTTGATCACTGCCAAGTTGTGGGGCTAAGCGTGGCGTGCAGGAGACAGGTGGCTCCAGTAGCAGCGCAAGCATAACTGCAGAGGACTGATGATTAGCGACACTGTGTCACAACATGCCGAAGCGCTCCTGGCGCTGGGCGGCCTCCTGATCGGCTTCGCATTCGGCGCGGTCGTCTACCGCACCAACTACTGCGCCATGGGCTCGCTGTCCGACATCCACAACTTCGGCGACTACCGGCGCTTCCGCGCGTGGCTTCTGGCCGCCGCGACCGCCCTGGTCGGCGCCACGGCGCTCGATGCTGCCGGGGTGGTCGATCTCGCCCGCTCCATGTACCTCGCGCCGTCGTTCAACTGGGTCGGCCACATCGTCGGAGGTCTGATTTTCGGCATCGGCATGGTGCTGGCCGGCGGCTGCCCGAGCCGCAACCTCGCCCGCGCCGGCGGCGGCGACCTGCGCGCGCTCATGACCCTGGTGGTGCTGGGCCTTGTCGCCTTCATGACCATCGCCGGTGTCCTGGCGCCGGCGCGCGTGGTCATCGAGCGGGCGACCAGCGTGGCGCTCGCCGGCGCGCCCACGCAGAGCCTCGGCGACCTCCTGAGCGCCCACGCGGGCGTTGCGCGCGGCTGGGCCAAGGCGGTTGTCGCGGCGCTCATAGCGGCAGCGGCCCTCGCCTACTGCTTCGCCGACGCCAAGTTCCGCGCCTCGCCGCTGCACATCCTCTCGGGCGTCGCCGTCGGCCTCACCGTGGTCGCGGGCTGGTCGCTGACGGGGCTCGCCTACGACGAGATGGCCGCGCGCCCGACGCCCCCCATCTCCCTCACCTACATCCGCCCAGTAGGCGATACGCTGCAATGGCTCGCGCTTTACACCGCCACGCCGATGCCGGGCTTCGGCGTGGCGAGCGTGCTCGGCGCGCTGCTTGGCGCCTTCGCTGCGGCGCTCGCCATGGGCCGGTTCCGCCTCGCGACCTTCGCCGACACGGACGACACGCTCCGCAACCTGCTGGGAGCCGCCCTGATGGGCGTGGGCGGCGTGATGGCGCTCGGCTGCACCGTGGGCCAGTCCGTCACCGGCGTCTCCACCCTGGCCCTCGGCTCGTTTGTCACCTTCGCCACCATCGTCGCCGGCGGCTTCATCGGGCTCAGGCTGCTGGAGCGCTGGATCGGCGCGTAGGGTGCAATAAGCGAAGCGCATTGCACCGCTACTCGGGACGGCTTGTCCTATGGCTCGGCCGCCGCACCCCAATCGGGCTTGAGAGCGAGATCCGGACGGGCCGTCTGGACCGCACGGCGCAGGGCCTCCGGCTCCAGGGTGTATTGCGTCGACCAGCCGATCTTCCGGCCCGCCCCGTCTTTCACATAGAGCGCCCCGCTCATCTCCTTGCCGAAGTGCACGATGTCGGACCAGCGCATCGCCACGCTGCGCCAGGCCCCTTGCCAGCGCAGGCCGGCCGCGTCCCATTCCCAGGTGTGCCGCGTGAAGGGGAACATCGCCAGCGCACCGAGGGAGAGACCGCCGACGAGCCCCAGCCAGGCATAGAAGTCACCCGGCTCGCGCAGGGTCTCCCGGAAGTAGAGGCCCACTGCCAGGGCGACCACAGCTCCTATGGCGAGCAGCAAGCCGAGCAGCAGCACGATGGGTGATACGCTGGTGCGGCCCGCTCCCTCCCCGATCCACACTCTGCCGCGCCAGAGCAGGCTGCGCGCCAGCACGGCTGCCAGCAGGGACAGCGCGCCAAGGAGGAGCCATTGTCCCAGGCTCTTGGCCACGTCCTCTGCCAGAGCCTTCAGGAAGACTACGAGCCCGTCCAGCAAAGCGTCCATCGGCTCCCCCGTACGACGCATGCAGCCAGGCCGGGGACGCGCTTCACGCCAACCCGCCCGGCAAAGACTACAGCGACGCTCAGCTCGGGGATAAAGGCCTGCAGAATGGCGAAACTGCGCCGGACGGCCGCAGCGTCGCGGCGCTGCGGCTCGCGGGCGCATCGGCAATGCCGCTCCACCGCATTCCGCCCTGTGCTCCGCGCTCGCGAGGAAATGATTGTGCGAGAGCCGCGCAGCACCGCTATCGCGTCAAGTTGTACGCTAAACTGCGCGCAACGAACGCATCGTGTCCGTATCTCGACGAGGCCTCCGCCATGTCCCCCATCGTCACGCTGAAACGCCGCGAGATCCTTGTCGGCGCCGCCACCTCGGCCCTGGCATCCTCGCTACCGGCGCTCGCCCAGAGCGGGCGCCTCGTCGTCACGCCAGGCCAGACCGAGGGGCCGTTCTATCCCGTCGCGCTCCCCGCCGACATGGACAGCGATCTCGTCCGCGTGCAGGGCCAGGCGGCGCAGGCCCAGGGGCAGGTGGCACACGTGGCCGGCCGGGTGCTCAACCGGCGCGGCGAGCCGGTCAGGGGCGCCATGGTCGAAATCTGGCAGTGCGATGCCAACGGCATCTACAATCACCCACGCCAGCCGGGCCTGCAGCGCCGCGATACCGCCTTCCAGGGCTACGGCCGCAGCGAGGCCGCAGCCGACGGCGGCTACAGCTTCCGCACCATCCGTCCGGTGGCCTATCCCGGGCGCACCCCGCACATTCACTTCAAGGTCCACGCACCGGGAGTCGGCCGGCTCACCACCCAGATGTACGTGGCCGGCGAGCGCCAGAACGCCACCGACGGGCTCCTCAACGGCATCCGCGACAGGGCCGCGCGCGAAAGTGTGATCGTGCGCCTCGACCCCGCGGATGCCCTGGAACCGGGCGCGCTGAAGGGCGTCTTCGACATCGTGCTCGATATCTGATCGGCCGGCCGGGGGGTGGGAACGAACCCGTCGCCCTCGCCGAGCGTTGCATGCCGATTGGGCGGCATGTGTGCAATCCATGGGCGCTGCACCCCGGAAAGGCAGGGCGCGGGATCGGCATCCCAGGAAACCTTAACGATCTGGAATCGTGTGCTGGATCTCGCGGCTGCCGGCCTGACAGGCGGCGCACAGGGCGTCGGCGTTAAGACAGGGCACGCAGATTGCAACTAACGGTTTAGGGCCCGCGATGCCGGCCCGGATGCAACGGACCCAAGGGCGGACACGATCGAGGAGGGGGGCAGAGAGCAGGAACACGTAGAGAGGTGCCCATGTCCAGTGCCATGTCCAAGAAATGGTTGCTCGCCTTCCTCGTGGCGGCAACGCCCGCAGCGGCGCACGACTGGTATCCGCTGGAGTGCTGCCATGAGATGGACTGCGCACCGGTGGACCGCACCGAGGTCATCCCCACCCCCACCACGGCCGATCCCAAAAGCATGACACCGGCGCCAAGCGCCATGAAAGTGACTACGAAGCACGGCTCCGTTCTGGTGCCGGCCGACTTCCCGCGACGGGAGTCCAAGGACCACCGTATGCACGCCTGCATGCTGCCGGGCGCGAACGGTCAGATGCAGCTGATCTGCATCTTCATGCCACCCTCCATGTGAGCGGCTCCGCCCACCGCTGGCGGTGAGAGCCATCGCAATACCGCTTGCGATGCTCTGCCGGTGGCGGATGCCAGTTCCTGGCGTTACCCTCCGATCCTCGTGAGGAAAGGAGCGCCCGATGGCCAAGGATCTTGAGCAGGCGGTTGCGCAGCGCTACGGGGCTGCCGATCTGAGCGAGCGCATTCTGAAGGCGATCACGGCCGCGGGCCTCGATCCGGATCGCCTCACGCCCGAGCAGCTGGCGCCCGTCGACGAGTTTCACATCGGCGGACGCGCGGCCACCGTCCACGCCGTGGGTAAAATCGGCCTCGAGCCCGGCGACCACGTGCTCGACGTGGGCTGCGGCATCGGCGGCGCCACCCGCTATCTCGCCTCGACTGTGGGCTGCCGCGTCACCGGCATCGACCTCACCGAGGAGTTCGTCAGCGTTGCGCGCCGCCTCACCGAGCGCCTCGACC
>DATMZP010000210.1:0-9417 GCA_035573595.1 Hyphomicrobiaceae bacterium | reverse complement strand
GGGCGAACCCGTAGATGGGCACCGGGGAAGCGGGCGCGATCAGCGCCAGTGCCTCGGGGCTCGAAAACGTGCGTCCCCGCCCGTCGAGGAGAAACACGTTGAAGACGACGATGCTGCCCTCGCGCAGCGCGCGAACCGCCGCCACGGTCTCGTCGATGGAGCGGCCGCTGACGTACGTGAACGTCACGCGCTTGTCGTAGCGCGCGAACGCCTTGCGGGCCAGCGCTTCCCAGCCGCGCTCCACGGTGCCGGCGCCGGAGACGAACACGATCTGTCGCGTCTTCGGATGCAGCGCCAGGATGAGGTCGAGCCCGGCCGCCCAGTCGCGGAACATGGAGACGCCCGTCACGTCCGGCGGCAGGCGGATGCCCTGCAGCCGTTCGTCCTCGACGATGCAGAACACCATCGGCGCGCGGGAAAACAGGGCCGCCCGCTCGCGGAGGGCGAAGCGCAGGGCCGGCTCTCCACAGGCCACGACGAGGTCGAATGTCATCCCGCGGTACTTGGAGCGCAGCACCCGGACGATGTCGTGCTCCTGGGCCTGCGGGAACCACGCGAGATCGAGGTACTCGGAGTGGAACCGCACCGGGGCGGTCGACCCCGAGGCGATCGTGGCGCGGAGGGTCGCGTCCATCGTGACGCCCGCGGGCACCAGGCGTGGATCGGAGTAGATCAGCAGGACGGACTTCGGCTCGGCAGCCCACGCGTCGGCCGCAGCACAGATCAGCGCGACGGCGGCGCCGAGCGCGAGCCGGCGCGTCCGCGCTAGAAACTCCACCAGCTGATGAATTCGACCTTGTTGTTGTCGTTGTGCCGGCTCTCCGAGCCGCCGGCGAAGTCGACGCTCTTGAAGTGCGTGCGCGTGAAGTTGTAGCCGAGCGCGAAGGTGAACGGGCCCGGCGTCCACCAGACGCTGACCTCGGTCTGGAAGTTGTTCACGCGGAAGAAGGTCTTGCCCGAGCCCGAGGGGTCGGTGATCAGCGAGCCCGTCACGACCGGCCGATCGCTGTCGAGCGCCCACTGCGTGCCGGCGGCCACACGCAGGCTCAACGTGTCGGTCAGGTAGAACTGCGGGTTGATCCAGCCGCCCATGCTCTGGGCCGGCACCAGGCTGCCGTCGCTGTCGAGGATCACCCGGCGGTCGAATTCCGAGTTGGTGATCCGGCCCTCACCGCGCGTCCACACCCCGCCCGCGAGGAGCTTGAGCGTCATCGCGCGGCCCTTCTGGTTGAAGCCGATGCGATCCAGCAGGACGCTGAAGGCCACCGTCTGGTTGTCGAACGTCCGATCGGTGAAGTTCGTCTGGGCGTTGAGGTTCGGGACCAGCGTGCCCTGGTTGAAGCGCTCCTCGAACTGGCCCCACGTGGTGCGAGCGGCCAGCCGCATGCCGCCGATCCCGAAGCCGGAGCCGATCCGGCCGGTCTCCAGGCCGATGCCGCCGCTGATCGCCGGGAACCCGCTCAGGCAGCCCGTGCCGCAGTCGCTGGTGCCGCCGAGCGCCTGGTTGTCGAAGAGCGGCCGCTCCAGGCCGAACGAGGCCAGGAACTTCATGCCGGGTGCGATCGGGAACCGATCGATGACCTCGATGCGCGGGTTGCGCCGCTCGGCGACGCCGAGCCCGGCGAGCATCGTGTTGTAGTCGATCGTGTCCGGCGTGATCTGGTCGAAGGCATCGCCCTGCCCGAAGTTCCAGACGAGGTCGTTGCCCTCGATGATCACGTCCGGGAAGGCCCACGTCGCCATCGCCCAGCGCAGGCGCGGGTTGGGACTGGTGGAGCTCGACTCCCCCGGGCCGTTGGCCGTTTGGTTGAAATCCATCTCGAAGCGCGCGGAGGTCCCGCCGCCGAGCGTCTCGGGGCCGATCATCGCCAGGTTGATGCGGCTGCGGTCGGCGAACATCCGGAAGGTGTCGCGGCCGCCGTTGTTGCCGCCGCCCGGCGCCGCCGAGTTCGGCAGTAGCGCCGAGCTGACCGACTGTCCGACCGGCGTGTCGTTGCTCTGCACGTGCAGGCGCAGCGAGCCGCCCAGGCGGACCTTGAAGTCCTGGCCCGTGTAGACGTTGCCCGGCATCTCCATGCTCGGCAGCGGCGGCGGCTCGTTCTGCCCCTGCCGGCTGCCGGCGTTGAGGTCCAGGAAGCGGGCCCAGCCGGTCGAGACCTCGGTCATCTTCTCTTCCTGGCGCTGCAGCGAGACCTGCTGTTGCTGCACCTGCTGCTCGAGCGCGCGCATGGTCTGCTCGCGCTGCTCCATGTTCGCGCGGTCCCGGAGCCGCTGGGCCTCCTGCGCCTCGATCATCTTCTTGAGGCTCTCGACCTGCTCGCGCGTCGAGCGTTCCAGCTCCTGGATGCGCAGCCTCAGCTCGTCGACGCTCTGCGCCGGAGCGGTTGCGGGAGCGAGCGTGGCGGCGACGACGAGCGCGACGATGCCTGCGATGCTTCCGGCCGAGATCACTCGCATGCCTGGCCTCCGATGTCCGCGCCGTAGGGCGGGGTCGCGCGGGAATTCTCGGGCTCCATGCACACGCGCCGCTATCGGACTTTGGGCCTACGGCCGCCGACGCGCACGGCGCCCGGCGCCCGCACCGCTTAGGACGTTGGTCGTATTGCAGCGCGCGTGGGCGCGACGCTAACCTCCGCGCGGAATGACCACGCCCCTGACGGCGCAACCACGGAGCAACAGCCGCGAGGTGATCGCCGGCGTCGGGCTCGCCGATCGCCGGCGCAAGAGCCACTGGCCCGCGCGCATGGACGTCGCGCAGAGCGCCAGCGGCCTGCTGCTCGGCCTCTTCATGTGGGGCCATATGTTCTTCGTTTCCAGCATCCTGATCAGCCACGACATGATGTGGCGGGTCACCAAGGCGTTCGAGGGCTACTACGTCTTCGGGCGCGCCTTCCCCCAGCTCGTCTCGGGGGTCGTGTCCGTCATCTTCGTGCTGTTCATGGCGCACGCGTTCCTCGCCATGCGCAAGTTCCCCGCCGATTACCGGCAGTACCGGCTGTTCATCGGTCACAAGAACCTGATGCACCACGGGGACACCAGTCTCTGGTGGCTGCAGGTCGTGACCGGCTTCCTGCTGTTCTTCCTGGGTCCCCCGCACCTCTACCAGATGCTGGTGCATCCGCAGGGCATCGGGCCGTACGGCTCGGCCGAGCGCGTGTGGAGCGGCATGTGGTGGCCGCTCTACGTGGTGCTGCTCTTCTGCGTGGAGCTGCACGGCGGGGTGGGCCTGTACCGGCTCACCGTCAAGTGGGGCTGGCTCGAAGGCCGCGATCCCGACCGCACCCGTGTGCGCCTGACCCGGCTCAAGTGGAGCCTGACCGTGTTCTTCCTCGCGCTCGGCCTGCTCACGCTGGCGGCCTACATGAAGCTCGGGTACGAGCGCCGCCACCAGGTGGGCGAAGAGTACGTGCCGACCTGGATGCGGTCGAATCCGCCGGCGGAGATCCGTAAGTGAAGATCGTCTACACCGACGTGCTCGTGATCGGCGGCGGGCTGGCCGGCCTGCGCCTGGCCATCGGCGCCAAGCGCCGCGGTCACGAGGCGACCATCCTGTCGCTCGTGCCGGCCAAGCGCTCGCACTCCAAGGCCGCCCAGGGCGGCATGCAGGCCAGCCTCGGCAACGTCATCAAGGGCCAGGGCGACAACGAGGACGTCCACTTCGAGGACACGGTGCGCGGCAGCGACTGGGGCGCCGATCAACAGGTCGTGCGCATGTTCGTGAACACCGCGCCCAAGGCCGTGCGCGAGCTGGCTGCCTGGGGAGTGCCGTGGAGCCGCGTGCGCAAGGGTGATCGCGACGTCATCATCAACGGCCAGAAGGTCACCATCACCGAGCGCGACGAGGCCCACGGCCTGCTGGCCCAGCGCGACTTCGGCGGCACCAAGAAGTGGCGCACCTGCTACGTCTCGGACGGTACCGGGCACGCCATGATCACGGCGATGGCGGACCAGGCCATCGCCGCCGAGATCCCCGTGCACGAGCGCACGGAGGCACTGGCGCTGATCCACGACGGCGGCCGCTGTTACGGCGCCGTGGTCCGCGATCTCATCACGGGCCAGCTCACCGCCTACGTGGCCAAGGCGACGGCCATCGCGACCGGCGGGGCGGGCGTCCTGTACCGCGTCACCACCAACGCCGTCATCTGCGAGGGGATCGGCCACGCCCTCGCCCTCGAGACCGGCGTCGCCGCGCTCGGCAACATGGAGGCGGTGCAGTTCCACCCCACGGGCATCTTTCCCGCCGGCATTCTCGTCACCGAAGGGTGCCGCGGCGACGGCGGCCTGCTGAAGGACGCCGAAGGCCACCGCTTCATGCCGGACTACGAGCCGGAGAAGAAGGAGCTGGCCTCGCGCGACGTGGTGTCGCGGCGCATGGAGGAGCACCTGGCCAAGGGCAAGGGCGCGAAGAACCGCTTCGGCGAGCACCTCTGGCTGGACATCACGCTCCTGGGCGAGAGCCACATCAAGAGCAACCTCCGCGAGGTCTACGAGATCTGCCACTACTTCCTCGGCGTCGATCCGGTCAAGGACTGGATCCCCGTGCGCCCCGCGCAGCACTACACGATGGGCGGCGTGCGCACCAATCACACCGGCGAGAGCCCGACGCTCAAGGGCCTCTTCGCGGCCGGCGAAGCCGCCTGCTGGGACATGCACGGCTTCAACCGGCTCGGCGGCAACTCGGTGGCCGAGACCGTGGTGGCCGGCATGATCGTGGGCGAGTTCATCGGGGACTTCTGTGATCGCTCCGAGAACGCCGTGAACATTCCGACGGCGGTGGTGCACGACTTCCTCCAGCGCGAGCAGGCCCGGCTCGACGCCATGTGCTCCGGCCGCGGGAGCGAGTCGGCCACGGCGATCCGGGTGGCGATGCAGCAGATCATGACCGCCAAGGTAGGGATCTTCCGGCGCGGCCAGGATCTGGAGCAGGCCGTCGACGAGCTGAAGGCGCTGCTGGTGCGCAGCCACCGCATCGGCGTGCGCTCGGGGGCGCCCGGCGCCAACCCGGAGCTGGTGACGGCGTACCGCACGCAGAAGATGCTGAAGCTGGCGCTGGCGGTCGCCTACGGCGCCCTCACGCGGACCGAGAGCCGGGGCGCGCACTTTCGCCAGGATCATCCGCGCCGCAACGACGCCCAGTGGCTCAAGCGCACGCTGGCCCGCTGGCCCGGCGAGCAGGACACGCTGCCGACGCTCACCTACGAGGCGCTCGACGTGAATGCGATGGAGCTGCCGCCCGGCTGGCGCGGCTACGGCACGAAGGACTACACCGACCATCCGGACACGCCCAAGCGGCAGCAGCAGGTCGAGGCGATCCGCGCCGAGCGCGCGGCGACGGGGCGGTTCGCCGTGCAGGAGGCGCTGATGCCCTACGAGCACCTGCTGCCTCCCTACTTCCGCGGCCGCAACGAGCGCATCGACGAAAGGTTCTGACATGCTGACCGTGAACATCCTGCGCTACAACCCGCACGACCCCGGCAGCGCGCCGCGCATGCAGCGCTACGACCTCGAAGAGGCCGACGGCATGACGCTGTTCATCGCGCTGAACGAGCTCCGCGAGCGGCAGGATCCGTCGCTGCAGTTCGACTTCGTCTGCCGCGCCGGCATCTGCGGCAGCTGCGGCATGATGATCAACGGCAAGCCGGGGCTCGCCTGCCGCACGCTGACCGCGCAGGTCGGCCCCGAGATCACGCTGGCCCCGCTGCCGGTCTTCGAGCTCATCGGCGACCTCTCCGTCAACACGGGCAAGTGGATGCGCTCCATGAGCGAGCGGCTCGCCACCTGGGTGCACCTGAAGGACGGCGACGTCGACCTCCGGCGCCTCGAAGAGGCGAT
This sequence comes from Hyphomicrobiaceae bacterium, assembly GCA_035573595.1. Classification (GTDB taxonomy): domain Bacteria; phylum Pseudomonadota; class Alphaproteobacteria; order Rhizobiales; family Hyphomicrobiaceae; genus AWTP1-13. The sequence continues at coordinate 3,585 of DATMZP010000210.1, read as the reverse complement.
GGAGCCGGAGCTGGCCGAGAAGATCTACCTGCTCGACCGGTGCATCGAGTGCGGCTGCTGCGTGGCGGCCTGCGGCACCGCGCGCATGCGCGAGGACTTCGTGGGCGCCGTGGGCCTCAACCGCATCGCGCGCTTCCGCCTGGACCCGCGCGATACGCGCGACGACGCCGCCTACTACGAGCTGATCGGCGACGACGCCGGCGTGTTCGGCTGCATGTCGCTGCTGGCCTGCCACGACCTGTGTCCCAAGGACCTGCCGCTCCAGACCCAGATCGCGTTCATGCGCCGAAAGATGGCCGCCGCCGGCCTCAAGTGAGGAGCCACCCCATGGGTTATCGCATCGAGAAGGACTTCCTGGGCGACAAGCAGGTGCCGGACGACGCGTACTACGGCGTCCAGACCATGCGCGGGAAAGAAAACTTCCACATCACCGGTATGCCCATGTCGCGTGAGCCGTACTTCGTCAAGGCGTTCGGCTACGTCAAGAAGGCCGCCGCCATGGCCAACCGCGACCTCGGCGTCCTCGACAAGAAACTCGCCGACGCGATCATCAAGGCCTGCGACAAGGTCATCTCCGGCGAGATGGACGAGCAGTTCATCACCGACTTCATCCAGGGCGGCGCCGGCACCTCGACCAACATGAACGCCAACGAGGTGATCGCCAACCTCGCGCTCGAGAGCCTGGGTCACAAGAAGGGCGAGTACCAGTACCTGCACCCGAACGACCACGTGAACTTCGGCCAGTCCACCAACGACGTCTACCCGACCGCCTTCCACCTCGGGCTGATCCTCCGCCTCGAGAGCTACAAGGAAGCGCTCCGCAAGCTGCAGGAAGCGTTCTTTGCCAAGGCGCGCGAATTCGAGCGCGTGCTGAAAATGGGCCGCACGCACCTGCAGGACGCGGTGCCGATGTCCATGGGCGCCGAGTTTCACGGCTGGGGCACCACCATCGGCGAGGAAGTGAAGAACATCAGCGAGGTCCAGAAGCTCCTGCACTCCGTGAACCTCGGCGCCACCGCAATCGGCACCACGGTGACGGCGGCGCCCGGCTACCCGCCGCTGGCGGTGAAGCACCTCGCGGCCATCACCGGCCATCCGTTCACGCTGGCCGAGGATCTCATCGAGGCCACCTCGGACACCGGTGACTACGTCCTGCTCTCGGGCGTGCTCAAGCACACCTCGACCAAGCTGACCAAGATCTGCAACGACATCCGGATGCTGGCCTCGGGGCCGCGCTGCGGCTTCAACGAGCTGAACCTGCCCGAGAAGCAGCCGGGCTCCTCGATCATGCCGGGCAAGGTGAACCCGGTGATCCCGGAGGTCGTCAACCAGACGGGCTTCCTCGTGATCGGGCTCGACCTCACGGTGACGCTGGCCGCCTCGGCCGGCCAGCTGCAGCTCAACGTGATGGAGCCGGTGATCACCTTCGCGCTCTTCGCCTCCATCGCCACGATGGAGCGCGCCGTCACCAGCCTGCGCGTGAACTGCGTCGAGGGCATCACCGCCAACGCCGAGCACACGCGTGACATGGTGCTCAACTCGCTCGGCATCATCACGGTGCTCAAGCCCTCACTCGGCTACAAGCAGTGCGCGGACATCGCCCACGAGGGGCACGCGACGGGCAAGAGCCTGCACCAGATCGTCGTGCAGGAGCGCAAGCTGCTCACCCAGCAGAAGTGGGACGAGGTCTTCTCCTTCGAGAACCTCATCAGCCCGAAGTTCGAACAATGACAGTCTCCATCGTCCTGCAGTTCGTGATCGTGCTCGCCGCCATCTGGATGGGCGCGCGCTCCAGCGGCATCGGGCTCGGCCTGTGGGGCGCCGTCGGCTTGCTGGTGCTCGTGGTCGGCTTCGGCGTGAGCCCCACCTCGCCGCCCATCGACGTGATGCTCATCATCCTGGCCGTCATCATGGCCGCCTCGGTGATGGAGGCCGCCGGCGGCATCGAGTTCCTCGTGCGGATCGCCGAGCGCGTCATTCGCGCCAATCCCAAGTACGTCACGATCGTGGCGCCGCTCACCACGTGGACCTTCAGCTTCGTGGCGGGCACCGGCCACATCGTCTATCCGCTGCTGCCGGTCATCTACGAGACCGCGCACCAGAACGGCATCAGGCCGGAGCGCCCGATGGCGGTCGCCACCATCGCCTCGCAGCAGGCGATCACGGCGAGCCCGGTGGCGGCGGCCACCGCCGCCATGATCGGCCTCTTCTCGGAGAAAGGCCTGCCGTGGGGCCTGCCCCAGATCATGATGGTCTGCGTGCCGGCCACGCTGACCGGCGTGATCGTCGCGGCCATCGTCTCGATGTTCATCGGGAAGGATCTCAAGGACGACCCCGAGTACCAGGCGCGCCTGAAGAAGGGCCTCATCCCTGCGCCGAAGGGCGGCGCGGATCGTCCGCCGCTCAAGCCCTCGGCCGTCGGCTCGGCGGTCCTCTTCCTCGTCGGCGTGGCGCTCGTGGTGCTGTTCGGCTTCTTCCCCGCCCTCCGCCAGCTCCCCGGCGCCAAGGCGCCGCTCGCCATGCCGATCGTGATCGAGATCGTCATGCTCGCGGTGGCCGCCGTGATGCTGGCGGTCGCGAAGGTGCCGGTGGACGAGGTCCCGAAGACGGCGACGCTGCGCGCCGGCGTGGTGGCGGTGATCGGCATCTTCGGCCTGGCCTGGATGGGCGACAGCTTCATCGCCGCGAACCAGGATGTCATCGTTCCCGCCATCAGCCACATGAGCGAGGCGGCGCCGTGGACCTTCGCGCTGGGCCTCTTCGGCGCCTCCGTCCTGCTCTATAGCCAGGCGGCGACCACCCGCGCGCTGATGCCGCTGGGCCTCGCGCTCGGCATCCCGCCTCAGTTCCTGATCGCGATGTTTCCGTCGGTCAACGGCTACTTCTTCATCCCGACCTACGGCTCCTTGATCGCCGCGATCAACTTCGACCTGTCGGGGACGACCCGGATCGGCAAGTACGTCATCAACCACTCCTTCATGATCCCGGGGCTGGTCGCGACGAGCGTGGCGGTGTTCACGGGTCTCCTGATCGCGAAGGTGATCTTCTAGGTGACGGCGCTCGCGATCCGGCGCCTCGGGCTCGTCGGGGGGCCCGTGGGCGGGTGGTTCTGCTACTCGCTGCTGCCCCTCCGGTACGCGACCGGTCCCGGCGAGTGGGCCGATTTCACGCAGGCCGGGCGCGCGACGCTCGGCCTGATGGTGTGGATGGCCGGCTGGTGGCTCACCGAGGCCGTCGACATCGAGGCCACCGCGCTGCTGCCCATCGTGACCTTCCCGCTGCTGGGCATCGCCCCACTCGGCAAGGTGCTGACGCCCTACGCCGCCGACGTGATCTTCCTCTTCATGGGCGGCTTCATCATCGGGCTGGCCATCGCACGCTGGGGCCTCGACCGGCGCATGGCGTTCTTCATCCTGCGCCTGGTCGGCGCGCGGCCGGGCGCCATCGTCGGCGGCTTCATGGCCGTCACCGCGTTCCTGAGCATGTGGGTCTCGAACACCGCGTGCGCGGCCATGATGGTCCCGATCGCGCTGAGCGTCATCGACCTGGTGCTGCGCAGCCGCACCGGCGCGGGGCTGCAGGAAT
>DATMZP010000209.1:0-5305 GCA_035573595.1 Hyphomicrobiaceae bacterium | reverse complement strand
TATTCGAGCGTGGCTTGAATAGAGGCGGCGCCGAGCTGTGCCGAACGCAAAACCGGCGGCGACAGCAAGGCGCCTGACGACGGTCACCAAGAGTGGCTGATGGGCCTGGGGCGGCTACCCCGGGGCTTCCCCATCACCACTCTTGGCGGCGCCGCTGGTATGAGATCTGCTGGTCTTTTGCGAGCCTGACCAGCCCCCTTAGCAAATATCCCACAGCTTTCGCGCGAGACCCGACGGTGTGCGTGCCAGTCGCGTAGCCCCTGCAACCCACCTGCCTGACGGCCAGGACGGCTCGACCGTCTATGGGGCGCAGGAATGCCACGTGAAGGCCAGAGAGCGCCTGTTCGATGTGACCGAGGCCCGGAGGGTTCAGTTCGGCCGCGCCAAGTCGTATCTGGGAGCCGGGGCACAAGACACGCCGCCAAAGCGATGCTGACGCAACCACTCAAGAACCGGCCGCTTCCCTCTGGTAATCCTCACATTTTTCGAAGCGAACACTTGGCTTTGGTTCGCGACGGCCTAAACGTTAGGCATGACCATTGCACCTGCTCCCTTCGGCTTTGCCCACTACGTACCTCCGCCTCCGTGGGCGTACGTGAGGCAGCGGTTTGAGCGCCTGCTCGCGAACTTGCAGCTCTTTCCCGGCCAGGTCACCGATGGCGAGACCAAGCACACAGGTGTCGTGGACACTCTCAACCGCGCCTATTGGAACTACGCGAGCGAGACCGCCAACAGGCTGCTCGTCGGTTCTTGGGGCAAAGGCACCCCCGTGCGCCCTCCGCGCGACATCGACGTGCTGTTCGTCTTACCCGTGCAGGTCTACCACCGATTTCAGCAGCGGACTGACAACCGGCAGTCGCAGTTGCTGCAGGAAGTGAAGAACGTGCTGATCCCGTCCTATCCCACGACCACGATGCGTGGCGATGGGCAGGTGGTCGTCGTAGGGTTCGACACTTATAAGCTTGAGGTTGTGCCTGCTTACGTCCGGGAAGGTGGCGGCTATCTCATTTGCGACACGAACAACGGCGGTCGCTACAAGTGGATCGATCCGCTCGCCGAGATGGCCGACTTCAACGCCCGCGACTTAGCGTACAACGGCAATCTGCGCAAACTCGTCCAGATTCTCAAGCAATGGCAGCGCTACTGCGACGTGCCCATTAAGTCGTTCCATCTTGAGGCGATGCTCAAGGCGGTGCTGCCGCGCGTCTACTATCGCTATTACTTTGATACTGGCTATTACCGCGACTACCGCGCTGGTGAACTCAGCGAATGGTGGTTCGACTGGCTTGTGCGTGACGTGTTCGCAAGCATGCTAGGATGGGGCACCGGCAGCTTCACGATGCCGGTGACCGGCGAGACCATCTATCTCGGCGACGCCTGGCTGAGCAAGGCGAACACCGCGTACGCGCGAGCGGTCAAGGCATCTGAGTATGAGCAGTTCAACCAGAACCAGGCCGCAGGTGACGAGTGGCAGAAGATCTTCGGACAGATGGTTCCGCAGACGGTAACTTGGTAGCCGCCAAGGCCGCGCTGATCGCCGAGTGCGCACGGGAAGAAGAGAACGCGCTCTACACTTCAACCAACTTCTTCATCTGGCTGCGGTTCCTCCGCGCTGCGCGAGCCGCCCTGTGGGTGGCAGCGGGTCTATGCAGTGTGGTCGCCGCCTCCCAGCTTGTGCAGAGCAATCCGGGTTTGAAGATTTGGGCGGCCGGTGCTGCGCTGGCAGCAGTGGGACTGCTAGGCATCGGGCGTGCGCTCCAGATCGATGCGATGATCCGCGACTACGCCAACGCAGCGGGCGTGGTCAAGAACCTGCAAGGCGAGTTTCGTCGGGCGCGGCTAGTCTGGTCTAACGAGCCCTGGCCAGAGTTCAAGGCACACGCCCAAAAGCTATTGAAGGCCATGAATGAAGCGCGGCGACCTTCGCTCACCCCTCCCGAGTGGTGCTTCCGACTGGCGCAGCGCAAGATTAAGGCTGGCCACTACACCCACGATGCTGATGAGGCGGCGGCGTGAGCCGGACGGCCCCCCGAGACGCGCGCCCGACGACGGCCGCTGGTCTGCGGACGGGCTGAACGGGGGCGAACGGCCCCGGCGAACGCCCGTCTCGCCGAGGCTTCCTGCGAAGGTGCCAGCTGGCCTGTAAGCCGGGTTCTGTCTGGAGGAACGCCCTCCGCGACGGCCATTCATCTGGGACTGGGATCGCTCCCAGCCTCCAGCAACCAACCCGGGCGGCGGCCTGGATCGCGCCTGGTCGCAGGAGTTGCCTCCGCGCCCGTGCCGCCCCTATTCGGTCTTGCTCCCGGTGGGGTTTGCCGTGCCGCCTCCGTTGCCGGAGACGCGGTGCGCTCTTACCGCACCCTTTCACCCTTACCGGCTGAGGTTGCCCTGCGCCGGCGGTTTGCTTTCTGTGGCACTTTCCCTGGGGTCGCCCCCGGCGGCCGTTAGCCGCCACCGTCGATCCCTGGAGCCCGGACTTTCCTCCACCGGGCGCGTCTGGCCGCGAAGCCTGTTCGCCCGGCAGCGGCCGTCCGGCCAGCTGGCAAGCGCAATAAGGGGGCGCGAGCGCGGCAGGTCAAGAGGCGTGAGACGGGGTCAGCCCGTCCGAATTAACCGAGCGGGCAAGGACGGGTGGCAGGCATGGCAGCATCTGTCGTTAATAATTTCTTTCTGAGTGGCTCAGGCCGCCGGTTTCGAGGGGGAAAATGCCCCGGTCGAATGGTGATCTTCGCCAGTGATGGCGGGTATCACGCACTGTTGTCGCCAAGCACGGCTGTCTTGCTGCCCGGAGACGATTTTGGCCGCAAAGCGGCCCGAATATCGACGACCCTTGGGGACATCCCGAGGCACCAGCTGTGGAGGGGTTTTCACGTGCTGGCCAGCTTGAAAGCGACGCGCCGTTGGCCCCTATGGGCGCGTCTGGGCCTGACCGCGATCGGTCTGGCGGCGGTCTACCTGTTCCAGATCCCACTGGAGCGAGAGGTCCCAGGCGAGCCGTTCCTGCTCTTCTTCCTTGTCGTCATGGCCTCAACCCTGGCCTGCGGACAGGCCGTCGGGCTGTTCGGCGTTGCGCTGAGCGCATTGCTGTCCGTCTTTTTCTTCGAGCCCGGCACACTCGCCCTGCACCACGCCGCCGACCTCGTCGGGATCGAGCTCTACGCGCTTCTCGCCGCCGGCAGCGTCATCGGCCTGGCGCGCCTGGTAGATGCCCTCATTGCGGCCGACGAGGCGGCGCGCGTCCTTGAGCGGTCGGAACGGGCAAGCTCCGTGCTGCTGAACGAGCTGGCGCACCGGGTCGCCAACAACTTCGCATCGGTGGCGTCCCTGATCCGCAGGCGGGCCAACCTGGTGGACGACGCCGAGGCCAGGTCCGTGCTCAACGAGGCCGTCGAGCAGGTGATGGTGCTGGCGCGCGTGCACAGCCGTCTGCGCGCCGAGGGAGATGGCGTATCGCTCGACGCCAAGAGCTTCCTTGAGGAGCTGTGCGACGACCTCACGGCGCTGATCGCCGGGAGCGAGCCGCTTTCCATCGAATGTACCGCGGTGAGCCGCTGCCTGTCCGTCTCCCAGGCCATTCCGCTCGGCCTCATTGTCAACGAGCTGGTGACGAACGCCGTCAAGTACGCCTTTCCGGATGGCCGCCCGGGCACGATCCGCGTGAGCCTGGAGGAGGCCGGCGGTCATCTGTGCCTCGGCGTCGAGGACGACGGCGTAGGCCTCCGCAGCGGCCGCGCCCAGGGCACGGGCCTGGGTCTGGATCTGGTGCGCGCGCTCTGCCAGCAGCTGGGCGGAAGGCTCGAGGTTGCATCCGGGCAGGTCGGCACCAGGCTCAGTGTGGCGTTCCCGAGCGCCAACCGGACGGCCTCGGTCGACGGCACTCCCGCTCAGACCTCCATGCTGCACTGAGGACCTGCGCCGCTCGCAAGTCTCGCGACGGCACCGTCACAGCCTCACGCGCCGCAGATAGCGGGCGCACATCAGCCCGGTCAGCATCACCACCACGCCGCCCAGCAGCACCGAGGTGCTGGCGCCGAGCCAGGCGAAGCCCAGGCCGTAGAGCGCCGGGCCGGCGGCGTGGCCCAGGAAGAAGCTCAGCGAGTGCATCGACATGGCCGTGCCGCGCGCGGTCGTCGACAGCTCGCTGGCCTCCACCTGGATGCAGCCGTGCAGCGTGTAGAACCCGATGCCCATGGCCGTATAGAGCATGAGCTGGATCTGCCACACCGGGTCGAAGGCGAGGCCCACGAAGGTGGCCGCGCACAGGCTGCCGCCGCCAATCATCAGCTGGCGCGGCTGCCAGCGTCGGGTGAGCTGCGTCACCGCCAGCGAGTAGGCCACGCCACCCACCGAGAACCCGGCGATCACCAGGCCGGCGATGGAGGCGCGCGACTCGCCAGCCGCCACCAGCAGCAAAGCGACGAACGAGAACAGCCCGAAGATCGCCGCCCCCTCCAGGAACACGCCGAGGAAGCAGAACTTGGCGCGCGGGTTGGCGAGGATCGCCAGATACCGCGACGGGATGGAGGCGAGGTCCAGTCGCGCCGGCGGCGCCTGCGGCACATGCCTCAGGTTGACGAGGGCGTTGGCCAGCGCCGCCACCGCGCACAGCCCGACGCCGAGAAACACCGCGCGCCAGCCGAACAGGTCGCTCAGCACACCGGCAAAGGCGGTGCCCAGAAGGTTGCCGCTGATGACGATGGTCAGCCAGCGCGCGATCCCGACCTGCCGCTCGGACAGCGGCACGGCATCGGAGATGATCGCCATCCCCACCGGATAGATCCCCCCGGTGGCGGCGCCGCACACGATGCGGGCAATGAGCAGCATCTGGAAGCTCGGCGCCAGCGCGCATGCGATCGATGTGGCGATGATGACGAGGAGGCAGATCTGCATCATGCGCAGCTTGCCGACGGCGTCGGCGGCCGGCCCCATGATCGGCTGCGCGATCACGAACGGCAGGGTGAAGGCGCTGGTCAGCAGGGCGACCCGCGCCGGGTCTGTGGCAAAGTTCTCGGCAATGGGCGGAATGATCGGGTCCACGGCGCGCGTCGAGAGCGCCGTTGCGAAGCCGATCAGGCTGAGGTGGGTGATGAAGCGGGCGGCGTACAAGGGCCGGTCAGGGGGAGCCATGGGGCGCCGACAATGCCGGACAGGGCGGGAGAATGAATGCGACATTCTCGCATGGCTGCCCGGCATGGTGTCAGACCCCTCCGGGTCTGACGCGATGCCTCCAACGCCGGCGACGGTTGGTCGCCCGACCCAACCGGATCGCTTACGCAGATCCGCCGCGGGTGATATGAGAGACGGG
>DATMZP010000208.1:0-2319 GCA_035573595.1 Hyphomicrobiaceae bacterium | reverse complement strand
GGTGATGATGGTGCCGATCGCCGCGGTTCTGTTCGCGCTCGGCTATATCATGCAGCTGGGCCTGATCAACCCCTTCATTAACCGCCCCGAGCACAGTCAGTTCATGTTGCTGGTGGCGGTTGCCCTGATCGTGGTCAACGGCCTCCTCATTGTGTTTGGCCCCGACGCGCAGAGCGTACAGACGCGCTATGCCTTCGACAGTTTCTTGCTCGGGCCCCTGATCGTCGATGCCACCAAGATCTACGCGGGGATCGCGGCAGTTGCCGTAGCGGCCGTACTGTTCGCCTTCTTCCGCTTCACGCTGGTCGGCAAGGCGATCCGCGCCTGCGCCGACAACTATGCCGGCGCCCTGGTGGTCGGGCTCGACGTAAAGCGGCTCTATGCGCTCACCTTCGGTCTCGGTGCGGCCTGCGTCGGCGCGGCCGGCGCGATGATGGTGTTGCTGGTCGACGTGACGCCACAACTGGGGCCGGCCTACACCCTGCTCGCCTTCGTCATCGTCATCACTGGCGGCCTCGGCTCGATGCCCGGCGCACTGCTCGGCGGCGTCCTCATCGGTCTCACGGAGGCGTTGGGCGGCCTGCTCTTCACGCCGTCGGCCAAGAGCATGTTCGCCTTTGGCCTGCTGGTGCTTGTGTTGTTGTTCCGGCCGCAGGGCATCCTAGGCAAGCGACCGGCATGAGTGAGCTCCTGCTAGAGGGCGTGCCGCGCCGCGGGCTGATCCTCCTCTTCGCGTTGCTTGCCCTGCTGCTCCTGTTGCCGCTCGTCGTCAACGACTACCTCGTCACCGTGCTGATCCTTATCTTGTACTTCGCCTATGTCGGCCAGGCCTGGAACATCATGATGGGCTTTGCTGGCCAGCTCTCCCTCGGTCACGCACTTTACGTCGGCCTCGGTGCCTACGCGGCGGCCGCGCTCTACGTGCATTTCGGCGTCAGCCCGTGGATCGGCTTGTGGGTATCGATGGCGGTCGCGGCGGCGGCCGGCGCCGTGATCGGCTACCTGGCCTTCCGCTTCGGCGTCGCCGGTGTCTACTTCGCCATCCTGACAATTGCCTTCGGGGAGTTCGCCCGCATCGGCTTCGATCACTGGAGATGGGTCGGCGGCTCGGCCGGGTTCTTCCTGCCCGTCGCCAACTACACCAGCAACGACATCCTGAGCCTGCGCGGCAGCCCGACCATGTTCTACTACATCGTGCTCACCCTGACGGTCGCAGCCTTCATCCTATGTCATGTCCTGCTGAGGAGCCGCGCCGGCTACTACTGGCTGGCGATCCGCGAAAGCCCGGAGGCGGCGCAGGCGCTCGGCATCGACACCTTCCGCTACAAGATGTATGCGGTGGTGCTCTCGGCCGCCATGACCGCGCTCGGCGGCGTGCTGTTCGCCTTCTATTACAATAACCTGTTCCCCGAGCAGGTGTTTCACATCTCGCGCTCGATCGAGCTGATCCTAGGGCCCATCATCGGCGGCATCGGCACGCTGTTCGGGCCCATCATCGGCGCGTTCCTGCTCACGGCTTTGGCCGAGACGTTGGGCGAGGTCATGCGGGCACTCGGCGTCGATCTCCCCGGCATCAAGCAGGTGTTCTACGGCATCTGCCTGCTCGTTGTCGTGGTGTTCCTGCCCGACGGCATCTGGCCGCCGTTGAGCAGGGCGCTGGGACTGCAGAAGAAACCCGGCGAGGGAGACAAAGGCTCCAGATGAGCGGGCGGCTCGAACTCGCGCACCTGTCCAAGAGATTCAGCGGCCTGCGCGCCGTCGAGGACGTGAGCTTCGCCGTGCCGGAAGGGACCATCGTCGGCCTGATCGGACCCAACGGCGCCGGCAAGACCACGTGTTTCAACCTTGTCGCAGGCGTCTACCGTCCCGACGCGGGCGAGGTGCGGCTCGACGGCAAACGCATCGACGGCTGGCGCCCCGACCAGGTCTGCCGCGCCGGCGTCGGGCGCACGTTCCAGCTAGTGCAGCCGTTCGCGGGCCTTTCCGTGATGGAGAACGTCATCGTCGGCGCGCTCAATGCCAGCACCAACGTCCGCGAGGCCAGGGAGAAATCCCGGCGGATCATCGAGCAGCTAGGCCTAGCAGCCAAGCGAGACCAGGCGGCATCCTCCCTCACGCTGCCCGAGCGCAAGTGCCTGGAGGTCGCGCGTGCGCTCGCCACCGGCCCCCGCATCCTTTTGCTCGACGAGGTAATGGCCGGCCTGCGCCCAACCGAGATGGACCACATGGTGTCCCTGTTCCGGGAGCTCAATACCAAGCTCGGCCTCACCATCCTCCTCATCGAGCACGTGATGCGTGCGGGCATGGCTCTGTCGAGCC
>DATMZP010000207.1:0-4225 GCA_035573595.1 Hyphomicrobiaceae bacterium | reverse complement strand
GGAGGGCGCCACGCCGGGGGCATAGGGTGTCACGCCGGGATATGGAGACACCAGCCCCCGGCGCTCCCTCGACGGTCGGCAGCACGCTTGCGGCGAGCAGGGCGAGGGCCGCCTCGCTCGCAACAGCGAAGAGCCGCTTTTCTACCTTTCGGCCCGAAAAGAGCATGTGCGGCATGCACTTCCCCAAATCTCACCATCTCGCCAATTATCGCCTCGCCAGCCTATTGCCTAGCGCCCGCCGCCTGGTCCAGGTTGGGCGAATCTCGAGGCTCCAGCGGAGGATCTCCCGGTGACTGTCGCCAATGGCGTGGTTGCTGCAGTCGGCCACACGCCCCTCATCAAGCTCAAGCGGGCCTCGGAGGAGACCGGCTGTACCATCCTGGGCAAGGCCGAGTTCATGAACCCGGGCCAGTCGGTGAAGGACCGGGCCGGCCTGCACATGATCCTGGAGGCGGAGAAGCGCGGCGATCTCAGGCCCGGCGGCCTGGTGGTGGAGGCCACCGCCGGCAACACCGGCATCGGCCTCGCGCTCGTCGCCAACGCGCGCGGCTATCGCACGCTCATCGTCATCCCCAAGACCCAGAGCCAGGAGAAGAAGGATACCCTGCGCCTGCTCGGCGCCGAGCTGGTCGAGGTGCCGGCCGTCCCCTACGCCAATCCCAACAACTACCAGCACATCGGCCGCCGTCTCGCCGACGAGCTGCGCAAGCGCGAGCCCAACGGCGTGCTGTTCGCCGACCAGTGGAACAACCTCGACAACCGCAAGGCCCACTACGTCTCCACCGGCCCCGAGATCTGGAAGCAGACCGGCGAGGTCGACGGTTTCATCTGCTCCGTCGGCACCGGCGGCACGCTGGCCGGCGCCTCCGCCTTCCTGCGCGAGAAGAAGCGCGACATCGTCATCGGCGTGGCGGACCCGCGCGGCGCCGCCATGTACCACCTGTTCAAGGACGGCGAGGCCAGGGCCACCGAGGGCGGCTCCATCACCGAGGGCATCGGGCTCGGCCGCGTCACCCCGATCATCGACGGCCTCAAGGTGGACAAGGCCTACCTGATCGAGGACAGCGAGGCCGTGCCCCTCATCTTCGACCTGCTGGAGCACGAGGGCCTCTGCCTCGGCGGCTCGTCGGGCATCAACGTGGCGGGCGCCATCCGCCTGGCGAAGGATCTGGGCCCCGGCCATACCATCGTCACGGTGCTGGCCGACTACGGTACGCGCTATCAGTCAAAACTGTTCAACCCGGCGTTCCTGCGCTCAAAGAGTCTGCCCGTGCCGGCGTGGATGGAGACTAAGACGGAAATCGCTATTCCGTTCGTGAAGCACCCGTAGGGTGCACTCGTGCGAACGCATGAGTGCACCGAGCCGACCTCTCCCCAACCGCCGCTTCGCATTCAGCCAAGATGAGCGTTTGGGCGCGAGGCAACGTTCAGCGAGTCCGCGAATGACAGAGCAACTCTACCGAGCCGATGCCTACCTGCGCGACTGCGCGGCGCAGGTGCTCGCCATCAACGACCGCGGAGGTATCGTCCTCGACCGCACGGTGTTCTACGCCGCTGCCGGCGGACAGCCAGGCGACAAGGGCGTCATCGAGACCGAGAGCGGCGGCAGCTGCCCCATCGCCACCACCGTCTATGACGCCGACAAGGCCACCATTGTCCATGTTCCGGCCGACGGCGCCGCGCCGCCCAAGCCCGGCCAGAGCGTGCGGGCGAGCCTCGACTGGGGCTTCCGGTCGCCGCTGATGCGGATGCACACCTGCCTGCACCTGTTGTGCTCCCTGGTGAAGTTCCCGGTCACAGGCGGCCAGGTCAACCCCGACGACAGCCGGCTCGACTTCGACATCGACGATGCATCCGCGGTGGACAAGGACAGGCTCACGGCCGACCTCAACGCGTTGATCGCGGCGGACCATCCCGTGAGCGAGCGTTGGATCAGCGACGCCGAGCTGGAGGCCAGCCCCGGCCTCGTCCGCACCATGGCGGTGAAGCCGCCGATGGGCACCGGCCGGGTGCGTCTCGTGCTGATCGGCGAGAACGGCTCGGTCGATATGCAACCCTGCGGCGGCACGCACGTGAGGCGCACCGGCGAGATCGGTCGCGTGGCCGTCACCCGAATCGAGAAGAAGGGCAAGCTGAACCGCCGCATCCGGGTGTCGTTCGCTTGATTCGCTGACGGGATCAGACCCTTGCCTCGACCCTTGTGCGAAGCAAAATGTCTCGTGCGAGGGGTCTGCCCCCCTATCCGCAGCCTGCTACGCGCCCTCATCTGCCGAGGTGTCCCATCCAAGCGGACCGGGTTGGGTTTTCAAACACCTCGTCTCGACATTAGTATAGACCAACGACCTCCGCGCGAGGGGGCCACCCCGTCGCTGTCTCTGGTGCAAGAAGGGGAGGCATAGCCCGATGCCCGCACTCTCATCGCCCTGGATCGTCGAGACCGACTGGCTCGCCGCACGCCTCGACGCCCCCGACATCGTGGTCGTGGATGCCTCGCTGCATCTGCCCAACACGGGCCGCAACGCCAGGGCCGAGTACCTGGCCGAGCACATCCCCGGCGCGCTCTTCTTCGACATCGAGGACATCGCCGACGAGGAGAACCCGCTGCCGCACATGCTGCCCTCCACCATCAAGTTCGCCAGCCGCGTGAAGCGCATGGGGATCGGCGACGGCGTGCGCGTGATCGCCTACGACAGCGTTGGCCTCTACTCGGCGGCGCGCGCCTGGTGGATGTTCCGCACCATGGGCCACAACGACGTGGCGGTGCTCAACGGCGGCCTCAAGAAATGGAAGGCGGAGGGGCGCCCGCTGAAGGACGGGGAGCCGCCGCGCCGTACGCCGCGACACTTCTCGCCGCGTTTCCACGCCGAGCTGGTGCGGGACGCGGGCGAGGTGCAGGCGCTGGTCGGCAACGCCGCGACGCAGATCGTCGACGCGCGCTCCGCCGCCCGCTTCGAGGGCCGCGAGGGCGACCCGCGGCCGGGTCTGCGCCCAGGCCATATTCCAACCTCGCGCAACGTGCCCTATGCCTCGCTGCTCAACCCGGACGGCACACTCAAGTCTGAGCCCGAGCTGCGCGCCGTATTTGCTGCCGCCGGCGTGGACATCGGCCGCCCCGTGGTCGCATCCTGCGGCTCGGGCGTCACGGCGGGCATCGTCGCCCTGGCGCTGGCCATCCTCGGCCGCCCGGACGCCGCCGTGTACGACGGCTCCTGGGTGGAATGGGGCGTCGACGGCAACGGCCTGCCGGTGGCGACGGGGCCGGCGGGCAAGGCGTCGGCGGCGTAAGGTTGGTATCGAGCGAAGCGAAGACACAACATCTGACGGGTCGGGCTATCCGAACTCCGGCAACAGCTCGGCCACGGGCACCGTCATGCCGGGCGGCGTCAGGCTGATCTGCCCGGAGCTGGCTATGTGAGTCGAGATATCGCCGCCCGGCCCGCGCGCGTGATGGATCACGACCTTCTTCGTCGGGTTGACGATCAGGTAGTGCTGGATGCTGGCGACCGAGAAATACTCCACCAGCTTCTCACCGGTGTCGTCGCGCTCCGACGACGGCGAGGTGATTTCGACGACGAGAAGCGGAGCCTCCAGGACCGTGGCGGTAGGGTCGAATGCCATTCCGCATTGCACGGCAGCGTCCGGCTCGCGGGCATGCTCGTTATCGATGATGACCGTCATGCCGTCGGTGTAAGCTATGCATGGCAGGCCGGCGCGGCTGACGGCGTCCTCAAGCGCTCGAATGACCGCCGCTTTCACGCGATTGTGCAGCGCGCGTTCCGGCGCCATCGCCACCACCTCCCCGCCCACCAGCTCGTAGCGGCCCCGCGCCTGGGAAGAGGCCCAGGCCAGGAACTCGGCGACACTCATGCGGCGAGGCTTCGACTGCATGCTCATATGCGCAGTATACCACAATTTGTGGCGGTCCAAGCGCCCCCTGCGGTGCTGGGTGGTCGTAGATGGGAAAGTCCGGGGTGAGGACCTGCATGGCATTCGCGATCAAAGCCGAGGTTCACGATCCGCGGGCGAGGTCGCTCACCTTCACCGCGCAGAAGACCATGTATGGCGGCAAGCGCATCGCCAAGGGCGATGCGATTTTTGTGTTCGCGAGCGAGAACGAGGGTGGCCCAGGTCTCATCGCGAGCGGCGGCGTCACGTCGGCCAGAGCACTGCCCAAGCGCAGAGGGATCGCCCGGCAAACGCCGCGTGTGAGTATCACCATCAAGCG
>DATMZP010000206.1:0-6195 GCA_035573595.1 Hyphomicrobiaceae bacterium | reverse complement strand
TGGGTGTGTACGAGCCGTTAGCTCGATCAGTCCGTTGTTCGGTTGATGCCGTTGTTCAGTTGATCGTGTCCATGGCTCCAAACTTGATTACTGAACACTGGTCATTGATGTCCTGGCCCCTGAGGCCGCCTGCCGCGCGACGCATCTGCCGTTCCGGCCGGGTTGACACTCGGCCGGAAAAACCCAAAAACTACAGGCACTAAGAAAAAATATCCGAAGACCCTGGCGACAGCGACGCAGATCGCGGCGTCAGGACGGTGAGGGACAGCGGCCCGCGAGCCGCACGAGACGGGGGAGAGTCCGACTTGCGATCCGTTCCTTTGCGCCTCGCTGGCGCCGCTGCGGGCCTGCTGTGCTGCGCCGCCCTGGCGACTCCGCTCGCCGCCGAGGAGGCAGAGCCTTTCAAGGTCCTCAAGCTGGAGGGCCACCAGGTCCGCTGGTCGATGCCGGTCACCGGCGGCCCTCGCGTCGTCACCTACCGCCTGGTCGCCGCCCGGCAGGCGTTCCCCACCGCGCGCAACTGCCGCGGCCTTGCCCCGCTCGAGGGGCTCTCCGGGGCCTCCGGGCTGCCGCCGACGGCGATCAAGGCCGAAGCGGAGGCGGCATTCGCGATGTGGGAGGCTGCGGCCAACATCGTCTTCAAGGAGGCACCGGAGGGTAGCCAGGCCGACATCCTGATCGGCGCCCAGACCGAGCCCGACGGCTGGGCCTTCGCGGACGTGTTCTACGAGACCGCCTCGCCCGACGCGGTGAAGCCGATCAGCCAGGCGCTCGTCTGCCTCAATCCGACGCGGCCCTGGAAGGTGGGCTTCGACGGCGACCTCAAGACCTACGACCTGCGCTACACCCTGGCGCACGAGATCGGCCACGCCATCGGGCTGGACCACCCGGCCGGCGCCAACGCCATCATGAACTACCGCTACGAGGAGCGCTTCCGCGCCCTCCAGCCCGGCGACATCCGCGGCGCCGTGGCCATCTACGGCGCCCCGACCCACCTGCCGCTGGTGGTCGCCGCCGACCCGCGCGGCAGCGCCGGAGCCGCAGGCGCCGTGGCGAGCGGCCCCACGGACGGCAGGGCGCTGGGGAAGTAGGCGCACCGGCGTAGGTCGAGCGCACCAACCCTGCCTGTAGCCATAGGGCAACGCGGCCCGCACAGGCCGGCGCCGGTGTGGATTGTGAGAGGTCGCACCGGTGCAATGTCGCTTTCGCGGCAATGCATCCTGCGGTTCCCGCCATGCCACCGGTCCCCACCCTCACCGCCGCGCCAGCACGAAGTCCTGCGCGTCGCGGCCCCGGAAGTACTGCGGCTCCTGGGCGCCGTTGAGGGCCTTGGCCAGCGTCCCCACCCGGCCCACGATGTAGTCGGCCAGGCTGCTGGTGGAGATCTCGTTCCTGGGGGCCATCACAGCCTTGCCCTCCAGGCCCTCCACCACCGCGTAGGTAAAGAGGCCGTGGCCCAGCGACGGGTCCTCCATGGCCTCCTGGTCGAACCGCGCCGCGGTGTAGGCGACGATGTTGGCGTGGTAGGCGGCGTTGCCGAGGCGCTGGTTGTAGGCGTTGCCGGAGTGGCACGTGTCGATGAACAGGATGCGCCGACCCTTGGCCGCCTCGATCGCGCCTTGCAGCGTTTGCCACGGCACCACCGTGGAGCCCCGCAAGGCGCCATCCGACCAGGAGGCGTCGGTTGCCAGAAAGCGGTAGTCCGGCCCGTCGTTCTTGCCGTGGCCGGAGATGAACAGGACCACCGTGTCGGTCTCCTTCGCCAGCCGCAGCCGCTCCACCGCATCGGTGATGTTGGCGGCGGTCGGCGCATCCTTGGGGTTGCCCCCGTTGACGAGCACCCGCTTGTCGACCCGCTCGTGACCCGGGCCCAGGCGCTTCTCCACCGCATCGGCGAGCCTGCGTGCGTCGCCGCCGGCGAAATCCAGGTTGCAGCTTTCCTTTCCCTTCTCGCCGCAGGACTTGCCCAGCCCCTTGTAGTCGTTGACGCCGATGGCGAGGATATGCAGCGTGCCACGCTTGTCGAGGTCGCCGTCGCCGTCGTGGCTGAGCGTCAGGGTCTCGGTCTTCTCGCCGATCGTATTCGCGAGGGTGATGCGCACCTCGTTGCGGCCCTTGGCGAGGGGCACTGCGAGGATGCGCTCGCCGGCGCCGAACCCGCCCGAGTCGATGGCCGGCGTCTGCTCAGCCACTTGTCGGCCGTTGACCTGCACGCGGATCAGCCGGACCGGATCCGGCGTAGCCTCGATGACGATCTTGACGGCTGCGCCTCCGCCCTGCCGCACAGAGCCGGAGAGCGGCGCGACGATCCTGAACCGCGGCACGGGGCGTGACAGCAGGTCGGCGAGTTTGAAGGACGTGCCGGGCGATTGGCGTACCGCCTGCTCGGCCGAGGCCAGAGCGATCGCCTTCTCGACGATGTCGGGACGGTTGAGATGCTGCCTCAACTGCTCGGCGCCGACGTACTCGGCGGCGCTCTCCGGCCCCTTGTTGATCTGCCAGCCCACGATCTTGTCGGCGCCCGGAGAGCCCGTGTAGTACCCCTGCGGCGTCCACATCACCCACTCGCCGTCGCTGCCGTGGAACAGCGTGACGATCAGCTCGCGGGTCTTGAGGTTCCACAGGCGGATCGTCTGGTCGCCGCTGCCCGAGACGAGCAGGCGGCCGTCGGGCGAGGCAGTCACGGCCCAGACGTCGCTGTCGTGGCCAACGAAGTCGCCAAGCTTCTTGCCGTTCAGGTCATAGGCGGTGATGAAGCCATTGGCGCCGCCCGAGACGATGGTCTGCCCGTCGGGGCTGAAGGTATAGGCACGATGCTGGTAGCCATCTTTCGAGCCCCGCTCGATAGATGCCCCCGTCCGGCCATCCTTGTTGATGTCCAGGATGGCGTCGCCATAGCCGTAGGCGCCGCCTGACCGCTGCGCGAGCGCGTAGGCGCCGTGCTTGGGGTGGGCCTCGACGAACATCCCGGCCGCAGTCGCCGGATCGATGCGTTCCGGTTGACCCAGGGCTTCGCCCTGGCTGGGCAGCCGTATTTCCAGCTCCAGCAGGCCGCCCTGATTGACTTGGGTGGGTCGGCTTCCCCAGGCGAGCCGCCGACCGTCCTTCGAGAATCCTGCGCTCCAACGCTGCGATCCGGTGCCGGCGAGGGTCTGCTTCGTCTCGCCTGTCGCAAAGTCCCAGACGCGGATTTCGTGATTGTTGCCGCCCGAGGTGGCCATGAGGCGGCCATCCGGGCTCCCGGCAGTGCCGAGCACAACGTTGGTGTGCTCGGTATAGGTGCGAGCCAGCTTGCCGCTCGGCACTTCCCAAACGCGCTGATCATAGTTGCACCCGCTGTATCCGCAGGTGGAGAGCAGCCGCCTCCCGTCCAGCGAGAAGCGCAGGCCACCGACGTGGCCACCCTGATCGGCAAAGTTGCGAAGATGGACGCCGGTCCGGCCATCCCAGAGTTTGATTTTGCCGCCCGCGTCGCCGGAGGCGATGAAGCCATCCGTGGGCGAGACGGCCAGCGAGCGCACCATGTCCTTGTGTCCAGAGAGGGTCGCAATCTCCCGCCCGTCCTTGACGGACCACAGCTTGAGCGTCGTGCCCTCGCTGCCGGACACGGCGCGCGCGCCGTCCGGTGTGAAGACGACCACATAGCTCCCTGCCGCATCTCCTCTCAGCTTGTGCCGCAGAGCTCGCTTTTCGACATCCCAGATGATGGCCGAGCCGTCGGCGCTGCCCGAGATGAGCAGCTTGCCGTCCGGCGAGAATGCGATACCGCTCACAATGTTCATGTGTCCCTTGAGCAGCGCCGCCAGCTTGCCGCTGGAGAAATCGTAGAGGCGGATGTCGCCCACGTCGTCGTCGCGGACACCGAAGCCCTCAGCCATGAAACCGCCCACTGCCAGCCAGCGACGGTCGGGCGACAGCGCCATGCCGAAAATCGCGCCCTCCGGTCCCGGCCCCACCTGCCCGCGGATGGTGCGCACGATCTTGCGGGCCTGCCAGTCCCACACGCGGATCACCTTGTCGTCGCCGGCCGATACCAGCTGCTTGCCGTCGGGCGTGAATGCGAGGCCCTTGACGAGCGCCATGTGCCCGCCGGTGTCGAGCATCAGGATCGGCTGGTCTTTCTTTTGCCGTGCCTGTTGCGCCAGCTCCTCGGGCGGCGCGCCGACCGTCACACTCACGGTGTGCTCGCGGCCCGACCGCAGCAGGCGCAGCCGCACCTGCGCGCCGGGTGCCTTGGTGGCGATGCCCGCGACGAGCGCCGCCGTGCTCTCGACTTCCTGGCCGTCGAGCATGATGACGATGTCGCCGGGCAGGATGCCGGCGCCCGCGGCCGGGCCACCCTGCCGCGGCACCAGGATCTTGGTGCCGCGCGGGGCCTCCCAGCCGAGCTTTTCGGCCTCCTCCTTCGTGACATCCCGAAGATCTGCGCCGAGCCAGCCCTTGCTCTCCTGCGCCCAGCCCACGCCGGCCGCCAGCAGAGCCAGCACCACAACAAGCAAACGAACAGCAGCCCGCACGACCGCACCCCCCCTCGCAAGGAATGCCTCCAATCTACCCCGTGGCGGGGTGAAACAGGAAGGGCCACGGTCAGGCTTGCCGGCCGTCGTCCGCCCGGTGCCCAGCCTTGCTCCTGCCAAAGGGGAGAGGTAGGGGCCGGGAGCTTCCGGCACGTCCTGGACGGCGCAGCCGGGGGCAGGCATGAGCGAGCGGACGGCCCCGCGCGGGGTGCATAGCGGACCGCACAGAGCCGGCATCCGCCCCGCTATGGACAGGCTGGCGCAGATCGGGCATGGGACTTGCTCGCGATTGGTGCAGTGCAACGCGAGGCCTTGGCGGAGCTTGCCAAGGCGGGTGCTGTTGCCACATGGCGCCGGAAAAGCGCCCGGTTGTCCGTTTGGCCGGTTGTCCGTTTGGATAGCCGCCACCGAGCGCCGGGAAACCGGCCGGCTATAACAAGACAAGACCTCGGAGACGATCATGTCCGTGCACCATTGCCTCGCAGCCGTTCTGTGGCTGGTGACTGCGGTTGGTGCCTACGCCCTGGCCGCGTTCTGGGCAGATGGCGCGCAAGCCGGCAAGCTTCATCCTTGGGTGCTGGTCATTGTGTTCTGGGCGGCGGCGGCGGTGTCGGCCGGCATCCACTACCTGTCGCACTCGTTGGCGCAGCTGCCGGACGCCGCAAAACGCTACTGGCTTCAGCACAAGCCGGCGCTCCACGGCTACGTCGTGGTGCTCAGCCGGCTGCATCTGCACCTCCAGCTGCCCAACTGGCTGCTGAAGTAGCCTTGAGGCGGATCACGTTCTTCCCGCGCGCATCCGTTCGGCACGAGCCGCAGCCGTCCGGTTCCCCAAGAGAAAAACTCAGCTGGTCGCTACGGCTTCTTCGTGCCCCACGCGGTGCGCCGTTCCCGGTTCGTTGAGGACCATGAGGAGCGGCGTCAGTCCCTCGGCATCGACCAGGCGGAACACCTCGACGTCCTTGCGCGCCCGCTCGCTCCAGCCGGCGATCTCGAGCGCCCGCTCCGCCTTGGAGAACAGGCCGTGGTTGCGGATCGTGTCGGGCTCCTTGCCGTCGGCATGCCTCTCCTCATGCCATGTCTTGTGCAGCTCGCTCAGGTCGGTGTCGCTCTTGCGGGATTCCTCGTACTTGAGGCGCTGCAGCTCGCTCTTCCAGAGCAGGGGAATGTTCTGCAGACGGCGCCAGATACCACGATCAGGCCAACGCACCAGCTCCATGTCGCTCAGCACGCCGGCAAGCTGGTTCATGGCCAGCGCCCACCTCGCCTCCTTCTGCCGTTGCTGCTCGTCCTTGACCTCCGTGGCCGCACTGTAGAGGTTCGGGATCACCAGGTACGACGCCCGGCCGTGGTGGACGAAATGACCCCGCACCCAGTCGCGCGTCACGCCCGCGCCGGCCACGGCGGCGTCGATGGCCTCGTTGATGTGCAGCGTCTCCCGCACCGACAGCCGCCGCGACTCCCCCTTCGGCGGGTTGACGATGGCGAGTGCCAGGAGCCCGAGATCGATGCCGATGGTGGCCAGCAGCGCGATCAGGTCGCGGCCGGTGATGGGCTCGCCGCTGTCGGTGCGCGCCGGCGGCGGATTGCCGGTGAAAACGTAGCTGAAGAGACTGGTTGTGTAGGCGCCGATGTTGCGCCACAGGTTCTTGACTGCGTTGGCGACGCCGGCCGGCCC
>DATMZP010000205.1:0-4505 GCA_035573595.1 Hyphomicrobiaceae bacterium | reverse complement strand
ATATGGTCTACCGCGGCAACGTCACGAATTTCGACGCACTGACCAACACGCTCTACAGCTCCCACAAGCTGCTGGGCTTGGTCATTCTCGTCCTGGTGCTGGCCCGCCTTTTCTATCGCCTTTCGCACGGGGCGCCGGCAGACGAGCCCACCATCGAGTGGTGGCAGAAAGCGGCCGCGCACGCGACGCACTGGTCGCTGTATCTGTTGCTCATCCTGGTGCCGGTCGTCGGCTGGCTCGGCATTTCGCTCTACGGCGCGCGCGAGGTGTTCGGCATCCTCACCATCCCGCCGCTTGCGGCCCCCAACTCCGACGCCGCCGGCACGGTCCTGCTGCTGCACCGGCTGCTGGCCTTCCTGATCATCCTGCTGATCGCCATGCATGTCGGCGCTGCCGTGGTGCTGCACTACTTCATCCGCGGCGACGGCGTGCTGGCCCGTATGCTGCCCTGGGCGGGCGTCAGACGGCGGTAGCAGTGGGAATAAGCATTAGGCGGCAGTGGCAGGCCGCGTCCCACAACGCTCGTGGCTGATTGTCGGGCGCTCCGGCCACAATCTTCCGTTGCCTGGCTGCCGGCATTACAACTGCCCGACCGCCCACTGCCTCCTCTGTCAAGCCTTGCAGAGTGACCTGCCCGACACGCGTGCAGCTGCAATTGCGCGTAGTGCTGAACATGAGTGTGTCCCAGGCAGCACATAGGGCCAGAATTGGCATGCCCCCTGGAGCCATAGGCTGTTGATTTGTGCAAATCTAGCTGCTTGATCCTTCTGGGGAAGCGCAGTTGTGGTAGCCCAGTTGTCAGCTGCAGTGCGGTGGTCACCGAGTGTCGGCTGAAGTGCGGGAGAGTGGCGTTTGTCGGTAGAGCTGCGTCTTGGTGTGCTTGTGGCATCGGGTCCGCCCGGGGGAGTGTCCCAGCCGGCGCAACTGCATCGGCCGCCCGCATGTGGGGCCGACAGCGCGCGCAATGCTCCACGTCCAGATACCGGACCACACGTCGGCACCGTCGAGGTTCGCCGGTCGCTGACCTCTGACCGCTCCGTTCACGGGGCCACCCATTCACGCCCAGATCCTCGGCAACAGCCCCGCGCGTGCGCGCGACATTGATCTTTGGAGGGAAACGATGAAGACGATTGTTGCGGGCGTGATGCTCCTGCTCCTGTTCCTGGTCCCCGATCCATCGCTGGCGGGCTCGGAGGGCTGCGCGCGGGACTTCTGGGGCAAGTGCAAGGGCGATTCCTGGGGCCGCGGGGGAGGCGTGCACTACACGTCCCACTACACCTCCTATCGCTACCGCCACTGCGCCAAGGATTTCTGGGGCCGCTGCGCCGACGGCCGCCCGCGCTGGCGGCGTCCGAACTGGGAGAACAATGGCTACCACCAGTCAGCCGGCCGCGGCGACGTTGATCGCGGCGCCGTCTGCCAGCTCCGGCGCCGCGTGGTGGGTGTCGAGAAGACCTCCATGAAGAACGCGAAGCGGGCGGCCGACGACGCCTGGATGGGCGCGGTGCGCTACGACCACGGCGAGCGCTTCCAGGATCTCAACAACGCCAAGGACGTGCGCCACAATTGCGATCCGAGTACGCCGGTCTCCCCTGCCCTCGTTATCAAGAAGGTCTACTTCCGCTGCGTCGTCGAGGCCACCCCTTGCCGCGCCCCGACCGGCAACGCGTCGGAGAGGTATGAGCGGCGCTACGAGGAGGACGAGAACGATGACGACAAGTAGCCGGGGCGGAGGGGCAGTCTCGGCTCCTCCCTTCTCACTGCCTCGCTTAGCCGCAGTTCGCGTGCGTTAGGTCGCCTCGCAGGAGTTGAGGGAAAACAATGAAGTTGCTCAAGATCGCGGCGCTCTCCGCCACTGTGCTGGCGGGCGGATGCGCCACTGAGATGGCCTGGCAGCGGGAGGACGGGCTTCCCCTCGATCACAGGTTCTCCTGGGCGGCGGCGCAGTGCCGCGAGCGCGCCCGCGAGTCCTGGGGCGGCAGAGAGGACAGGACCGAGACGATGTACCGGTGCATGCGCAGGCACGGGTACGTCTGGACGACCGTTGCTGTGCCGGAGCGCCGGGACCGCCGCTCCTACTACGACGACTACGAGGATTAGAGCCGGGCATCCGGGCCCGATCCGGGCCCCGGGGGCTCGCGCCGATGCAGGCGCGGGCACCGGGCTCGTCCAATGAGAAGCGGTTGGCGTGGCGCCGCCGGCGGGTGTCGGCGGCTTTGGTCGTTCTGAGCGAGCGGCAATGCACGGCGAGGGTGCCTGATCCCGGCGCTTCGGCCCGAGCGACGGCGGCCCGGTCAGGTGGGGACCGCCAGGATGTCGGTGTGGCCCACCAGGGCACCGGTGCGGCCGACGGCCAGCCAATCCCTCAGCTTCGCGTCCGGCACCAGCCGCGTCTCGCGCACGGCCGCAGCGAACCCTGCCGCCAGCGCCTCGATCAGCGCCTCGTCGCCGGTCGACAGCCGCCAGCCGCTGTCACCCTCGCTCACCCTATAGCCCGCCTCATCGAAGGCCGCACCGAGCAGCGCCGGCGCGATCGGGCCGGCCGCCACGCCGAAGCCCTTGTCACGCGCCTGATGCGAGCGGAACGCCGAGACGAGCGCCGCGTCGGCTTCGTGCTTGGGCGTCCAGCGCTGCACCCCGTTGTAGGTGAGCGCCGTGAAGAACGCGGCCCTGCGCCGGGCAACCTCGGCCGCGACCGTAACGATGAAATCGTCGGAGACCAGGTCGAACAGCGCCGAGGCGGTATAGAGGTCGGCGCCGGCGTCCAGCACCCGCTCCAGGTCGCTGGCAAGATCGGCGCGGGCGAAGCGGACCGTGATGCGCTTGCCGTTCTTGCTCAGCAGCAGCCGTCCGCCGCTGCGCTGGGCACGCGCGGCCCAGGTGCAGAGTCGGGCGACGGCGGCCTCCAGCAGGCGCTCGTCCTTGTCCACCAAAGTCCAGTGCTGCTCCGGCCCCAGCAGCGGCGCAGTGGCGCGCAGGTTCGAGCCGGTGCCGCAGCCCATGTCCAGCACGGAGATGGATGCGCGATGGCCCAGGCGGCGGGTGAGCTCGCGCCCCAGCTCCTCGCTGCGGGAGCGGTGATCGACCGGTTCGCGCAGGTCGAGCCAGGCCAGGTCGAAGCCGCGTGCATCGCTGCGGGGGCTCATGGCACGCCATCCCTGGAGACAGTGCCGCCGGGCGCAATGCCCTGGATTGCGCCGGCCACGATGCGCGCCGTGTCCTCCCAGCGCGGCAGCATCTGTCCGGCCGCCCACGCCGCATCGGCGAGGCGCCGGCGCAGATCCTCTTCGTCCAGAACGCGGCCGATGGCTTGGCCCAGCGCCCGCTCGTCGCCGGGAGCGACCTTCAGCGCCGCGGCGTCGGGCACGGTCTCGGCCGCCGCCCCGCCCGTGGTGCAGACGATCGGCAGCCCGCGGGCCAGCGCTTCCGCCAGCACCATGCCGTAGCCTTCGTAGAGCGATGCCATCACGAACAGATCGGCCGCCGCGTAAAGGTCTGCCAACTCCCGTGTCGTGGCCGCGCCGTGCAGCGCGACCCGCGGCCCAAGCCCGGTGTCGCGCAGCGCCACCTCCAGCGCCCCGCGGGCGCCCGCGTCGCGGTCTGCGGGACCTGCGATGGTAAGGCGCCAGTCGCGGTCCTGCAACGGGGCCAGTGCACGGACGAGGGTGTCGTAGGCCTTGCGCGGAATGACCGAGCCGACGGAGAGCAGGCGCAGCGGGCCGCCCCGGCCCGCCGTGCCCTGCGCGCGGGGGGCCGGGTCGGTGCCGGGAACCGCGACGGTGATCTTGTGGGGCGGCACGGCGAAATCCGCGGCCAGGGTGCCGGCGGTGGTGGGGCTGGTGACGACGACATGGGCTGCACGCGCCAGGGCCGCCAGCTCCGAGGCAAGGAGCGCGTGCCTGCCGGCGTCGTCGAGCCCCGCCTCCAGGCACAGGGGATGGTGCACCAGCGCCAGGACGGGGCCCGGCAGGGCGTCGATGAGCGCGGCGGGCATGGCCCCATAGGCGAGCCCGTCGATCATCAGGACGGAGCCCGGATCGACCGCGCGCAAGGCCCACGCCGTCTCGGCCAGATCGGCCTCTGTCGGGAACGGAAAAGAGCCGGGCAGCGCCAGGTGCCGGACGTGGACGCCGAATTGCGCAAGCAGGGTGAGGACGCGGCGGTCGTAGGCATACCCGCCGGTCGGCAGGTCGAGATCCCCCGGAATGGCGAGCACGGCCGGGGTCATGGTGCGCCATCGTTGCGAAGAGCGCGAATGGCGAATGGCCAATGGCGAATGGCCCACTCCACCATTCGCCACTCACCATTCGCCATTCGCCCTCCACCCATGCTTACACCGGCCCCTCGAACCACGCCCGCGCCAGGTCGGTCTCGTGCAGGGTCACGCGGATCTTGGCGAGCCCCTTGCCATCCTCGCCGAGCGCGCCATCCTTGGCCGCCTTGGCCATCGCGTCGAACACATAGCGGCAGAGGAACTCCGTGGTGGTCAGCTTGCCCTTGAACTG
>DATMZP010000204.1:0-4483 GCA_035573595.1 Hyphomicrobiaceae bacterium | reverse complement strand
CCCGGGAAGCCGCCGCCGTCGAGCAGGAGGTTCTGCCCCGTAATGAAGCCGGCGTGTTGCGAGCACAGGAACGCCACCACGGCACCGAATTCCGCGGTGGTGCCGAAGCGGCCCGCCGGAATCACGGCCTTGCGCTCGGCGTCGATGGTGGCCGCCGCTACGCCGCGGGCATCCGCCGCCCTCCGGTTCACCGAGCGCAGCCGGTCGGTGTCGAACGGTCCCGGCAGCACGCCGTTGATGGTGACGTTGCGGCCCGCCGTCTTGCGCGCCAGCACCGCCACGGCGCCGGTGAGGCCGACGCGCGCGCCGTTGGAGAGCTCCAGCGCCGGGATCGGCGCCTTCACCGACTGCGACGTGATGTTCACGATGCGGCCGAACCCGCGCTCCATCATGCCGTAGACCGTGGCGTGGATCAGGGCGATGGGGGTGATCATGTTGCCTTCCACCGCCTTGCGCCAGTCGTCGAGGGTGAAGCTCTTGAAATCGCCGGGCGGCGGGCCGCCGGCGTTGTTGATGAGGATGTCCGGATCGGGGCAGGCGGCGAGCAGCGCCTTGCGACCCTCCTCGGTGGTCACGTCGCACGCCACCGGCGTCACCTTCACGCCGAAGGCGGCGAGCTCCTTGGCCGTGGCGTTGAGCGCCTCCGCCCCCCGCGCGCAGATCGTCACGTCGACCCCCTCGCGCGCCAGCGCCTCGGCGCAGCCCCTGCCGAGCCCCTTCGAGGCCGCGCACACGATGGCCGATTTGCCCCTGATGCCCAGATCCATTGAGATGTCTCCCTGTTTGCCTCGCCGGCGCCGGCGCCGGCGCCAGGATGCCAGTGGCCGATGGCGCAAGGCAAGCCGTCGGGGTGCATATCCGGTCAACCGGAGCGAAGCACTCGGAGGACACCAAGGCCAAGCAGCACCAGCATCGACCTCGACAACAACCGGCGGCGGTCGCGGACAGGGCGCTGGCCGCCACCCCGGCAGGACACGAGACATTCAGTGTATGCCGGGACCATCATCCGCGGGAATTCTCCAGCGCCCAGATATTTGCCTAAATCCGCATTGATCGGTCATGATGCAGCCGATCCCAATGGCCCGTCGGGGTCCGATGCCGGGTCGGGAGCCGCGCAAACTTCAGGACCAGCCCATGACGACAATCACCGGCTACCACGCCCACGTCTACTACGATGCGGCCACCCGCGAGCACGCGCGCCAGCTGTGCGAGGCGGCCGGCAGGCGGTTTCCGCTCACCGTGGGGCGCATGCACGACAACCCCGTCGGCCCGCACCCGCGCGGCAGCTGCCAGCTGGCATTCGCGCCCGACCAGTTCGCCGCGGTGGTCTCGTGGCTGGTCGCCAACCGCAACGGCCTCACGGTGTTCGCCCACGCCGAGACCGGCGACGCGGTGAAGGACCACACCGACCACGCCATCTGGCTCGGCCCGTCCGAGACGCTCGACCTCTCCAAGCTCGACTAGCCGCCCGGTCATCCCGCGGCGCCCGCGATGTGGGTGGCAACGCGGCGGGCCACCTCGCCGGCGTGGGTCGAGATCATGAAATGCGCCGCGCCATTGACGGCGCCCACGGCCGCTCCGGGGATCGACTGGCCGAGCAGCCCGGCGCAGAGGGGGCGCCGCTACGGCGTGAAGAAGGGGATGGCCCAGAACGGCATGCCGCCGGAGCGCTGAGCGGAGCGTTGCCGCGCGCGCGGGCCGGCCGGACGATAGTAGGCCGCCGCCTTGGGCGGGGTAGAGACCACGCGCGTGCGCCGGTGGCGGGCGTTGGCTTGCCGGGGCGCGTTCGGCTTGGCGCCGACGGGAGGGCCGGCGAGCGACATGCGCCCCTCGGTCGGCGGCGGCACGGCCGCGTCCGCGGGGACGGCGGAGACACCGGCAGCGGGCTCGGCGTTCTTGACCTGACCGCCCTTGGCCTGGCCGCCCCTAACTGGGTCGACCTGGGCTTGGCCGGTCTTGGTGCCGCCTGTCTGGGCCGACGCGGTCGTCTGTGTCCGCGCTTTGCCAGCGTTGGCGACCAGGGCGGCGGGCAGGCAGCGTCCATCCGCGGCGCGGCTCTGGCCCTTCGGGCAGGAGGCACCACAGGCGCCGGGCTCCTGACCCTGCACCATGGCCAGCAGAACCGGATCGGGCCGATCGGTCGGCAAGCTGGCGTTGACGTGGTCCGTCACGGCCTTCAGGGCCTGCCGCACGGATGGGGTCCAGACGCCGTTCGGCTCGCCTTGATAGCAGCCGATGCGCTTGAGCTGGCGCTGGATCTCGCGCGTGAGCGCCGGCCGGTCGAGCGGCGGGCTCGCCGTCGCCGCGGTCTCTCCCACAGGCAGGCGTGGAGGCGCCTCTGCAACCCGGACTGCCGTCGGTGCGCCTGGGCGCAATTTCGGCGGCCCCGCCGGGGAAGGGGCAAGGGTGGCCGGCGGCGGGCTCGCGGCCGGCGGCGTTCCGGCCTTCGGTGGCTGAGAGGCGGCGCCGGCGGCGCCCGGAGCATTCTGGGCATTCTGGGTGCCCGGGGTGCTCTGGGCGCCCTGGGCGCCCGAGGGGGAGGGGGCGCTCGCCGGCGTTGGCGCAGCCGCGGGGGTGCTTGCGGCGGGCATAGGTGGCGGCTGGGCCGGAGTCGTGTTCTCGGCGGTCACGGAGGCCGGGGCAGCCGGAGCCTTGGCGATGGGTCCGGGGAGAGGGCCGGCATCCTGCTGCGCCGACAGCGTGTAGGCGGCTATCGAGACGCCCGCGAGGATGAGGACGGTCCCACTCAACTTGCCCATAGCGCAGCCTCCAGGGGGCGCTGGACACCGGTCGAGGGGCGTGCGGGGGGCGTCGGCCCGTCGAGAGGTGTACGCGTCGAGCATGCTAACACCGGCGTGTGCGACCGCCCACGTCTAAAGCCGGCTGGAGCGATGTTTTCCGCTCCCGTTTTAGCATTAGGCTTACCCTGTGCGGCGCCTCGCAAGAGGCATGCCGGCGGCCTGCACATTGCCCCAGCCCGGCCTCGCCGGCTGGTCGCGAGAACTGGAATAATTCCGGTTCGCTCTGCTGCCCGCTCGTTCCTGATCTCTCTGCTCTACGGCCCATAAAAACTTGACAGCCCAAGTATACTTTCGCACAGATAGGCGGACCGCGAGGCCGGCTTCGAGGGCGGCCCCGCATCTCACCGCAAGATCTTGGACTCCGATTGGAGGAAGGTATGCAGGCCACACCGAAGGCGCGCCGCGGCGCGCGCGCTTCTGTCCGCGTTGCACTCGCAGTTGCCGCCCTGGCCGTCGGGGCGGCCGCAGCTGCGGCCGAGGAGGTCAACGTCTACTCCTACCGCCAGCCGCAGCTGATCGACCCGCTGCTCAAGGCGTTCACGGTCAAGACCGGCATCAAGGCCAACGTGGTCTACGCCGCCGACGGCCTCAACGAGCGTCTGGCCGCCGAAGGTCGCAACAGCCCGGCCGACGTGCTGCTCACCGTCGATGCCGGCCGTCTCTCGGAGGCCAAGGATGCCGGGCTGACCCAGCCCGTGCAGTCGGCGGTGCTCGAGAAGCAGATCCCCGCCCAGTACCGCGACGCCGACAGGCACTGGTTCGGCCTCACCATGCGCGGGCGCGTGGTCTACGCCTCGAAAGACCGCGTGAAGCTCGACAGCATCACCTACGAGGACCTGGCCGACCCCAAGTGGAAGGGCAAAGTGTGCATTCGGTCCGGCCAGCACGTCTACAACACGTCGCTGATCGCCACCATCATCGCCCACAAGGGCGAGGCGTTCGCAGAGACGTGGCTCAAGGGTGTGCGCGACAACCTCGCCCACAAGCCCGCCGGCGGCGACCGCGAGCAGGCCCGCGACATCGCCTCGGGCAAGTGCGACCTGGCGCTGGGCAACACCTACTACATGGCGCTGATGATGACGAACGAGAAGAACCCCGAGCAGAAGCAGTGGGCCGCCGCCATCCACCTTATGTTCCCCAACGCCAACGATCGGGGCACCCACGTCAACATCTCCGGGGTCGCCATGGCCAAGTACGCTCCGCACCACGATGCCGCGGTGAAGCTGATGGAGTTCCTGGCCTCCGACGAAGCGCAGAAGATCTACGCTACCGCCAACAACGAGTATCCTGTGGGCCCGGGCGTGCACCCGTCGGCCATCGTTGCGGGCTGGGGCACGCTGAAGGCCGATCCGCTGCCGCTGGACAACATCGGCAAGTACCGCAAGCGCGCCTCCGAGCTGGTAGACAAGGTCAACTTCGACGCGGGGCCGAGCTCTTAAAGTGGGGTCAGACCCTGCGGGTCTGACCCCAGGGCACAGCGTTGGGAAATTGAACCCGTGTAACCAAGGGGGATCGGCCCACCGTCCAGAGGACGATGTGTTGCGGCATGGGGTCAGACCCGCAGGGTCTGACCCCATCTGCCATCGCCCTTCTTTGCGTTCTGCCGTCATAGTATGGACACACCGCATTTGTAGTCGAGCCGACAGACCCGACGGTGGTCTGGCGTTCAGGCAGGCAGGGAG
>DATMZP010000203.1:0-13392 GCA_035573595.1 Hyphomicrobiaceae bacterium | reverse complement strand
CCTTGAACCCTTCCGCATCGATCACGTCGACCTCAACGATGCTGTAGGCTGGTGGGGTTGCCTGGGCATGGACCACCGTCATGGCGGCAGCGCCGATGGCGCAGCCGGCGAGCAAGGCAATCGGCGCGCTCGATCTGGTTCTCATCCGTTCCTCCTGTCGAGGCTCTGCATCTTCAGTGGCTCGTCGTGACCTTGCGCCCACGCTGGTACCGGTTCCCGGAGCTGGCGCTGCGCGGCGCCCCCCTTCCGAGGCCCAACCACGCCTGACAGCCGACCACGGGTGGGTCAGCACCGTAACGAAGGAAGGCAAAGGAAATCCCGAAAGAACGCCGAAATTTCAAGACTCGGACAGGGTGCGAGAGGTAGGATCGGCGCGCCGGCTGGCGCAGAGTGGCCTGCCACCACGCGGGCCGTTGACGCAAGCCGTGGGTCAATTGCACAGGGGGCTCGCTCATGCTGGGTCTGTCTCGGCGAATTGCGGTCCGCCTCGTGTTGCTCGCGGCTGCCGCTTCTGTGGGTTCACCACCTGCCATCGCTGAGAAGCTGCCCCTGGCAATCAAGGGCTATGACCCTGTCGCCTACTTCACCTTGGGCAGACCCACGCCAGGGCTGCCGGGGCTGGAATACGAGTGGGATGAGCACCGTTACCGCTTTGCGCGGCCGGAGCATCGTGACCTCTTCAAGGCCGACCCGTTGCGCTATGCGCCGCAGTTCGCGAACTTCTGCGCCATGGCCCTCACGCGCGGCGAGATCCACGAGGCCAACCCGGAGTACTGGCTGATCAGCGACGGCAAGCTCTATATCTTCGGCGGGCCGACTGGACCGGAGCGGTTCCGGCAGACCCTCACTGAAAACGTCCTAAAGGCGAACCAGAACAAAGCGTTCATGCATAAGCGCTAGACTAGACGAGTGCTCAGTTGCCGGAGGCTGGCAGACCAGCCTTGCGCAGCCCGTAGCGCAAGTGCTCAAGATCGGCCGAGTTCAGGAACTTGCTTCCGAATGCCTCCGGATCGAACGTCGGGTCCGCGAGGTGAATAGCGGACACCACGCGAGCGGCGTCCTCGGACCGGTTTTGCTGCGCATAGGCTGCCGCGAGCACGACACGGCTGAAGTGGGCACCTTCCGACTTGCGGATGTTGAGTTCGGCCTGCTCGATCGCCGCAGTGTACCGCCCTTTCAGGTAGTAGGCGAGGCTGAGCGCGAATCGGTCGATCGCGTTGAGCTCGGGATCGATACGCTGCGCCAGCTCCAAAGCCTCGATTGCGGCGTCCGTCTGTCCCAGCCACATCAGAACGTTGCCCCGACCGGCAAGGCCGTGCGCATCGCTGGGATTGACTGCGATCGCGCGGTCCATCTCCACCTTGGCCAGCTCGTATCGCTTGTAGAAGATGTGAATGCGCCCCAGGACGATGCGCGCGCGCACGTCCGCATCGTTGAGGCTCAGCGCCTTGTTGGCCATCTCCTCCGCGCGGCTCAGAAATACCGTCGGCGATTCCGCCCAGCCCCACGACACCGCGACGTGATAGGTTTCGGCGAGCGCGGCATAGGCAGCGGCGTAGTTCGGATCGAGCTGGATCGCGCGCCTGAGCAGCGCACGCGCCTCCACGTTGTTGGCCCGCGTCGGGCGCTGAAATGCCGGTCTCGCCCGCAACACCAAATCGTAGGCCTCCAGACTCTCGGTCGGCTTGGCGAAGACCCGGCGTTGCTCGGACTCGGTCACACGGATGGCCAGTGCCCCGGCGATCTCAGTGGTGATCTGGTCCTGCAAGGCAAAGACGTCCGCAAGCGCCTCGTCTAAGCGGAAAGACCAGAGCACCCGACCATCCGTATTGACGAGCTGGGCGGCGACCCGTACGCGGTCGCCGGTGTGGCGGACGCTGCCTTCGACCTGATAGCGCACCGCGAGGTTGCGGCCGACCTCTCCGGGGCTGGCGGGCTTCCCCTTGTACGGCAGGACGGCATTCCACGACATCACCGTGAGCGCGGAGAACCGGCCCAGCGCGTTGATGATGTCCTGCGTCACGCCATCCGCGAAATAGTCGCGAGCAGGATCGTCGCTCTGGTTCAGGAAGGGGAGAATGGCGATTGCCGCCTTGGTGCCGACCTCGGCGCTTTTGGTGCCCGGCAATTTCGGCTCGGAGCCGCGATTGGTCCACAGCACCCCCGCAACCAGCAGAGCTACGAGCGCCAGAGCGGCGAACACCCTCTCGCGCCAGCCGCTAAGCGCAGTCGTGAGCAACGTCGATGCCTGAGCCCGGATGCTGGGCCCAGGCGGCTGCGAGCCGGCGCGGGAGGGCACCGAATCCGGGGGGTTCTCGGTCGCGGGCGGATCAGCCGCCGCAACGACCGACACGGTGGCGGGTTCCAAGGATTGAGCGCCCTCGTGGGAAGCCGGCGAATGTGGTGTCCCATCGGTTGCGGGCAAGTCGGCTCCCGCAATGACCGCCACCTCCGATTCAAATCGGTAGCCGCGCCGGGGTACCGTTCTGATCAGGCGCGGGCCGTCGTCTCCGAGCGCGCGTCGCAGCTCGCCGATGCTCTGCACCAAGGCATCGTCCGTGATGGCGAGATTTGGCCAAACCGCAGCAAACAGTTCGTCCTTCGAGACAAGCCGGCCGGAATTCTCGGCGAGGTAATGCAGGACTGCGAAGGTCTTTGGCCGAAGGGCAATCTCGCTCCCGTCGAGAAGGAGACAGCCGCGACGCAAATCCAGGACATAGCGATCGAACCGCAGCCGCTTTGGCTCCGTCTGCGCCGCAGAGCCGGCATCGCAGTTGGTCATCGGCCAGCCATCCATATGATATTGGCAAGCGGGTGCCGATGCAGCACAGCAGCCCGTTCAGGCCGCGGCGTGCCCGCGGCTTCGGTCCCGATGCCTGCAACGTAGCTGACCGCAAGCATATATTGAAGACTGGCTTGTAGGCCGGCAAGGGTAGTGGGCAGGCCACACTCTGTCAGCGAACAGCAACTTGGACTGAGTTGGGTCACTAGCCGTAATCCTCGTGCCGAGTGCAACGCTTCCAGTCTCCACCCAGCAACAGAAAGTCAGGGCTCTAGTGAGCGTGCCGGCTGCGAAGTCGGTGCGATTGAGCACACCACCTAGCAGGATCAGGCGCGGCGTCGCGAAGAAGGCCGGCGAGGACCAGCGCGGCGCCGGCGACAAGGCGGGGCGCGCGAGGAGAGCGAGGCACGGCCAGCCGAACCGTACGAAATCCGGGAGGGGAGAGGTTGGCCCCGCTTTCATGAAGCCTGTGTGACAAGGGGGCGAGGGAGCAACGTGCCACCGCAGCAAAGAAGGTAAGATTTTTCGTTCTCAGCGGCCCCAAGCCCATGCGACGACATTTCTTTTTTCTTCCGGCCATTCCTTCTCGAAAATTCTTGCATTACCTTCTCAGGCGACCCCCGCGGCGGTGCAATGGGCGCCGCGGGCGCGCCCCAGACAGGATCACGCCGATGAATTTCCAGCAGCTTCGGATCGTGCGCGAGACCGTGCGCCGAAACTTCAACCTGACGGAGGTGGCCGGCTCGCTGTTCACCTCGCAGTCGGGCGTCAGCAAGCATATCAAGGACCTGGAGGATGAGCTGGGCGTGGAGCTGTTCGTGCGCCGCGGCAAGCGCCTGCTGGGCCTCACCGACCCCGGCAAGGAGATGGTGGAGATCGTCGAGCGGGTGCTCGCCGACACAGCCAGCATCAAGCGGCTGGGCGAGCAATTCTCCAACCGTGAGCAGGGCAAGCTGGTGATCGCCACCACCCACACCCAGGCACGCTACGTGCTCCCGCACGTAGTGGCCCCGTTTCGCAGCGCGTACCCCAAGGTCCACCTCACCCTGCACCAGGGCAGTCCCGCCGAGATCGGCTCGATGCTGTCCGGGGGCGATGCCGACATCGGCATCTGCACCGAGACGTTGCGCGACGTGCCGGCGCTGATCACGTTCCCGTTCTACAGCTGGCAGCACGGCGTGGTCGTCCCCAAAGGCCACCCGCTGGACGCGGACAAGGCCGGGCCGCTCACCCTGGAAGCGCTGGCCGAGTGGCCCATCATCACCTACCACGAGGGCTTCACCGGCCGCGGCAACATCGACCGCGCTTTCGCCAGGGCGGGCCTGACACCCGACATCGTGGTGTCGGCCATGGATACGGACGTGCTCAAGGCCTACGTGGAGCTGGGCCTCGGCGTCGGCATCATCGCCGCCATGGCCTTCAACCCCAAGCGCGACATCGGCCTGAGGCTGATCGACGGCAGTCACCTGTTCGATCCCAACACGGCCCTGATCGCCGTGCGCAGAGGCGCCTACCTGCGCACCTACGCCTACCGGTTCATCGAGCTGTGCTCGCCGGCCCTTCCGGAGGGCGTGGTGCGGCCCGCGGTGATGGCCGATGCCAACAGGCCCGACGCCGGCAAGCCCGACGCCAAGCCGGAAGCCGTGTCGCGCCGCGCTCCCACTCAGCTCTGGCGGTCCAGCGGGAACACCCTGAGGCGCGACGAGGTCAAGCGCACGGCCTGACCGGGCTGCAGGTTGAGCTCGGCCAGCCGCTCACGCGTGATCTCCACCTCGAAGTGGGGCAGCTCGGCGGTGCCGTTGGCGGGCGCGGCGCCGGTGAGCTCCACGCGCGCGGTGGCGCCGCTCGGCAGCACGCGCTGCACGTGGGCGGGAAGGCCGTACGCATTGTCGTCGCCCACTACGATGTCGAGCTCGTGTGGGCGCGCGAAGGCGATCACCTCCTCCCCGTGCGCGGCCGAGCATTCCGCCAGCGGCACGCTGGCGTTGCC
The DNA here is from genome assembly GCA_035573595.1 of Hyphomicrobiaceae bacterium. GTDB lineage: Bacteria > Pseudomonadota > Alphaproteobacteria > Rhizobiales > Hyphomicrobiaceae > AWTP1-13. The sequence continues at coordinate 8,620 of DATMZP010000203.1, read as the reverse complement.
CACGCGCAGCGTACGGCCGTCGAGCCGGCCGGGCAGCCGGTTCACGGCCCCGAGGAAGCTGTATGCGAACGCCGTCGCCGGGCGCTCATACACCTCCTGCGTGGTGCCGGTCTGCTCCACCCGCCCCTTGTTCATGAGCACGATCCGGTCGGCCACCTCGATGGCCTCGTCCTGGTCGTGGGTCACGAAGATGGACGTGATGTGCAGTTCGTCGTGCAGGCGGCGCAGCCAGCGGCGCAGCTCCTTGCGCACCTTGGCGTCGAGCGAGCCGAACGGCTCATCCAGCAGCAGCACGCGCGGCTCCACGGCCAGCGCGCGCGCCAGGGCGATGCGCTGACGTTGCCCACCGGAGAGCTGGGCGGGATAGCGGTGCGCCAGCCAGCCGAGCTGAACGAGGTCCAACAGCTCGTGCACCCGCTTCCTGATGACGGCCTCGGGCGGCCGGTGCTTGCGCGCCTTCACGCGCAGGCCGAAGGCGACGTTCTCGAACACCGACAGGTGCCGGAACAGCGCGTAGTGCTGGAAGACGAACCCCACCTGGCGCTCCCGCACGTCCCGCTGCGCCGCATCCTCGCCGTCGAACAGCACGCGGCCGTCGTCGGCGAAATCCAGCCCCGCGATGATCCGCAGCAATGTGGTCTTGCCGCACCCCGACGGCCCGAGCAGTGCCACCAGCTCGCCCGTGGGGAAGGACAGCGACACGCTGTCGAGCGCAACGAACCGGCCGAACGTCTTGTGGATGCCCCGGACCTCGATGCTCATGGCGTCTCGCCTTCTCTGGAGGGCTCAGCCGACCTCCATTCCACGTAGGTCTTCACGACCAGAGTTACCAGGGCCAGCATGGCCAGCAGCGAAGCAACCGCGAACGCGGCCGCAAACTGGTACTCGTTGTAGAGGATCTCCACGTGCAGCGGCATGGTGTTGGTTTGCCCGCGGATGTGGCCGGAAACCACCGAGACGGCGCCGAACTCGCCCATGGCGCGGGCGTTGCACAGGATCACACCGTAGAGCAGCGCCCACTTGATGTTGGGCAGCGTCACAGTGCGGAACATCTGCCAGCCCGAGGCGCCAAGCACCAGCGCCGCCTCCTCCTCGTCGCGCCCCTGCGCCTGCATCAGGGGGATCAGCTCGCGCGCGACGAACGGGAAGGTAACGAACACGGTGGCGAGCACCATGCCCGGCACGGCGAAGATGATCTTGATGCCGTGCTCGCTGAGCCAGGGGCCGAGCCAGCCCTGGGCCCCGAATACGAGCACGAAGACGAGGCCCGAGATCACCGGCGACACCGAGAACGGCAGGTCGATCAGGCTGATCAGAAGCTGCTTGCCGCGGAAATCGAACTTGGTGATGGCCCAGGCCGCGGCCACCCCGAACACCAGGTTGAGCGGCACGGCGAGGACGGCGATCAGCAGCGTCAGCTGGATCGCGGACAGCGCGTCCGGCTCCACCAGCGCCGCAAGATAGACCCCCCAGCCTCGGCGAAAGGCCTCCACGAACACCGCAGTCAGAGGCATCAGCAGGAACAGCACGAAGAAGGCGAGCGATACGCCGAGCACCGCGAATTTGATCCACGGGGGATCGCGCGTGGCGGCCTTGGTCTCGAAACGGGCGGACCCGTTGCGTGCGCTGCCCAGCGCTTTGGTGGCTGCCGCTGACATCACGACACCTTTGCGGCGCGGCGGTCGGTCCAGCTCTGCAGGCCGTTGATGACGAGCAGGAGGGCGAACGACACCACCAGCATGACGGCGGCGACCGCGGTGGCGCCGACGTAGTCGTATTGCTCCAGCTTGGTGATAATGATCAGCGGCGTGATCTCCGACACCATGGGGAGGTTACCGGCGATGAAGATGACCGAGCCATACTCGCCGACGGCACGTGCGAAAGCCAGCGCGAAGCCCGTGAGCAGCGCCGGCAGCAGCGTCGGCAGCACCACGCGGCACATGGTCTGCCAGCGGCGGGCGCCGAGACTGGCGGCTGCCTCCTCGAGCTCGGTATCCAGGTCATCGAGAACCGGTTGCACGGTCCGCACCACAAATGGCAGTCCGATGAAAATGAGGGCAACCAGCACGCCCACGGGTGTGAATGCCACCTTGACGCCCAGCGGCTCCAGGTACTGGCCGAGCCAGCCGTTCCGCGCGTAGAGCGCGGTGAGCGCGATACCGGCCACGGCGGTCGGCAGGGCGAAGGGGAGGTCCACCAGGGCATCGACGATGCGCTTGCCCGGGAAGCTGTAGCGCACCAGCGACCACGCCAGCATGAAGCCGAACACCGTATTGATGGCGGCGGCCAGCAGCGACGCGCCGAAGCTCAACCGGTAGGAGGCCAGCACCCGCGGCGAGGTGACGATAGTCCAGAAGGCCTCGAACGAGAGCGACGCAGTCCTGATGAACACCGCCGCCAGCGGGATCAGCACGATCAGAGACAGGTACGCCAGGGTGAACCCCAGCGACACCCCGAAGCCTGGCAAGACCCTGTGGGTGCGAGCGTTGGCCATCAGCGCCCGACCGCGATCTGATCGTAGATGCCGCCGTCGGTGAAGTGCATCCTCTGCACTTCGGCCCAACTGCCCAGCGTCTGCTCCACGTTGAACGTCTTGATGGCCGGGAAGCGGCCGGCGAACTTCTGCAGGACCTGCTCATCGCGCGGCCGAAAAGCGTGCCTGGCGATGATCTCCTGCCCCGCCGGCGAGAACAGGAACTCCAGGTACGCCGTGGCCTGCTTGCGGGTGCCCCTCCGGTCCACCACCTTCTCGACCAGGGCGACCGGGGGTGCCGCGTCAATGCTGAGCGACGGATAGACGACGTCGAACTTGTCGGTGCCGAGCTCCGCGCTGATGGCGATCGCCTCGTTCTCGAACGTCACGAGCGCGTCGCCCACGTCGCGTTGCGTGAAGGTCGTGGTGGCGCCGCGGCCGCCGCCATCGAGCACGGGGACGTTGGCAAACAGCTTGCTGACGAAATCGCGCGCGGCGTCCTCGCTCTTGGTCTTGTCGAGCGCATAGCCCCAGGCCGCGAGGTAGGTATAGCGGCCATTGCCCGACGTCTTCGGATTGGGCACGATCACCTGGAAGCCGGGCTTGGCCAAGTCGTCCCAGTCCTTGATGCCCTTCGGATTGCCCTTGCGCACCAGGAACACGGTGGGCGTCGTGTAAGGCGTGGCATCGTGCGGGAAACGCTTGCGCCAGTCGCCCGCAACCAGGCCGCCGCGCTCCACCAGGATGTCGATGTCGGTCGGCTGGTTCATGGCCACAACGTCGGCCTCGAGCCCCGCAATCACCGAGAGCGCCTGCTTGCTCGATCCGCCATGCGATTGGTTGACGGTGACAGCCTCGCCCGTCTTGGCCTTCCATTCGGCGATGAAGGCCGGATTGATGTCCTTGTAGAGCTCGCGCGAGACGTCATAGGAGACGTTGAGCAGGGAGGTATCTGCGCGCGCGCCAGCCGACACCAGGGAAAGACAAGAAGCGCCGGCGACGACGTAGGCCAGCAGATAGGTCCAGATTGCAACCTTGCACCGCATACCGCTCTCCGGGCGAACCGATCGGATTGGGAACCATAGGGCCGCCGCCAAGCGGCCCTAACCAATTCCTCTTGCATTCGATATGCACAACTCCGCTAATCCCCAGCTCGCCTCTGGCCTGTGGCCCCACAACTAAACTCGCAGATAGCCGCGCTTGTTCAAGACGTAGGCACCGCGCCGAGCGCAGGCGAGACACGGCCGTCAATCCAACCAGATCGCGTATGACGCAGGCCGCGTGGTACGCGCTTGCCGCAGGCAACCGCGGGCCGCGAACGGCTTCCTCTCAAGCGCCCTACCGCAGATAGATCTGATCGAAAACACCCCCGTCCTTGAAGTGGACATCGTGCGCCTTGGCCCACCCGCCGAACATCTCGTCGATGCTGAACAGGGACACGGGAGCGAACTGGCTCTTATACCTTTCGGCGACCGCAGGGTCGCGCGGCCGGTAGTAGTGCCGGGCGGCGATCTCCTGGCCTTCGGGCGCGTACAGGTAGGCAAGGTACGCTTCGGCGAGCTTGCGGGTGCCGCGCTTGTCGACCACCTTGTCGACGACGGACACCGACGGCTCAGCGAGAATGGAGATCGAGGGCGTCACGATATCGAACTTGTCCGGTCCCAGCTCCTTGATGGACAGGTAGGCCTCGTTCTCCCAGGCGATCAGCACGTCGCCAATTCCCCGCTCCACGAATGTCGTGGTCGATCCGCGGGCACCCGAGTCGAGGACCCTGGTGTTCTTGTAGATCTTGGTGACAAGGTCCTTCGCTGCCGCATCCGACCCGCCGGGCTGCTTCAATGCGTAGCCCCACGCGGCAAGATAGTTCCAGCGCGCACCGCCCGATGTCTTGGGATTGGGGGTCACCACCTCCACGCCGGCCTTGGCCAAGTCCGGCCAGTCCTTGATCCCTTTCGGATTGCCCTTGCGGACGAGGAGGACGATCGTGGAGGTGTATGGTGCCGCGTTGTCCTTCAGGCGTTTCTGCCAGTCCGGCTTGATCAAGCCGCCGTGCTCCACGAGAGCGTCAATGTCGCCGGCAAGCGCGAGCGTCACCACATCAGCTTCCAGGCCGTCGATGACCGCGCGGGCTTGCTTGCCCGACCCGCCGTGCGACTGCTTGATCGATACGTCCTGGTTGCCAGTGGCCTTCCAGTGCTTGACGAAGGCGGCGTTGAAATCGCGATACAGCTCGCGCGTCGGATCGTAGGAGACGTTGAGCAGCGTGGTCTGCGCGTACGCCGCCGGCCAGGCGGCAAGGACGAAGCCGAGCGCCAGGGCGCAACGCCTGAGTTGGGTCGCGATCATGCATACCTCTTTGGTTAACCCCATGCCGGCAAGTCTGCCGGTAGCCCGGCGACGCTCGAACCAAGACGAAATCATGGCTTTGGCGTTCGAGCTGAAATGCCGCCCCCCTCGTTCGGTTCCCATGGCGGGAAGCACGTCGGCGGAGAGCGGTCGGCAATGCACGAAAAGGGCCGGACAACGGCTGGTCCGGCCGACGCAAGGAGTGACCCCGGACGCCGCCTGCATGGGCGCTCGGAATGCCGGCAGAAGAGCAGACGATCGGGCGCCGGCATCTCTATCCGCTCCCTTCCGCATGCGATCCACGCAGCTGCCGCCTGGGCCTCGTCAGCGCCGCCCGGGGTCAGCGCCGCCCCGGCGCGGAGCCCGCGGCACCGCCGCGAAAATGGGCGGAGCCGGCCCGTGGCGTGCGGCTGAGCTCGCGGGCAGCGCGCTCCGCCGCCGCGGGCGTAACGAACACTTGGCCGTCGAGCGCGTGGTAGGCCTTGCTGGCGGCATGGAAGCGGAAGCCGCGCTCGCCCTGGTAGCGGACCACAATGCCGGCGACCTCGTCGTCGGATCCGTCGATGGTGTATCCTTCGGACATGGGTATCCCTGCGCCGGATTGCGACCGGCGCCCTCTTGCTGATTCTGATGGCGGATTGGTGGCTAGCGTCGCTTGTGCGATCGACAACAACGCTGTCGACAACACCGTGCGACGGAACCCGACTGCGCCACGCGCGCGCGATGCGCCATCCAAGACGGTATGCAAGACGGGGAGCGATTGAGCCGTGTCATGAGCAACTCCTTTCGGGAGTCCACGAAGACACTCGTGGCACCTTAGCGTTTGGTCTCGCGGCGCAAGCTCGTTGCCGAAATCACCGCGGCGCCGTTCGGGTGAACGGCGACGGGAGCAATATAGGTACGGGCAGAGGAATTTCCCAACCAATCAAATCCGCAATGCTTATCAGGTATTGCGGGCCGTCGCCCGCGGCAGGTCAGACGAGACCCCAGGCGACGGCAATGCGCTGCGCGCCCTGGCGCAGGCGGGGCAAGGCCGCCTCGCAGCTTTCCATGGTGACGCGCGGCAGGGGGCCATGCATGGTGAGCGTGGCAACCACCCGCCCCTTGGCGTCCAGGATCGGCACCGCGATGGCGACGATGCCCTCGAAGTTCTCCTGGTTGCTGGTGCCGTAGCCGCGCGCCCGCACGTTCTCAAGCTCCTGCTCAAGCAGGGGCACCGAGGTGATGGAGCGCGGAGTCCGCGACACCAGCTTGCGGCTCCTCAGGAGGCGCGCCCGCAGCTCCGGCTCCAGATAAGCCAGCAGCACCTTGCCGCCGGCGATGCAGTTCACGGCCGCCCGGTAGCCCACCTCCAGGTGGATGCGCAGCGGCCATTTGCTCTCGATACGGTCCACGTAGATGTATTCGAGCCCTTCGAGCACGCCGATGTTGCAGGTCTCACCCAGGTCATCGACCAGCTCCCGCAGAGTCTCCCGCACCGGCGCCCATGGGTTGTTGGACCCCAGCGCCGACAGCGAGAGCTGGATCAGGCGCGGCCCCACCGAGAAGCGCTCGCGCACCGGATCGCGCAGCAGCAGACCGCTGTCCCGGAGCTGTCCCAGCACCCGGTGCACGGTCTGGCGCGGCATGCCGAGCCGGGCGGTCAGATCGGGCAGCCCAACGCCTTGTGGGTGGTCGGCGACCGCCTGAAGCACAGCCAGGGCCTTGCCCAGCACGTTCATCCGCTGGTCGCTCTTCACGCGCTTCTGCAATCGTGTTTCAGGAGGAATGGCTCAAGCCCCGTCATTTCGCGCCAAAGTTGTATGGCGCCGGTTCAAGGTACCACACTAAAACGTCACATCCGCCCCATCGCTTCCACGCCAGTCTGCCGCAGGTCGCGAGGCGACGGTCGTCCCTGCCTGGGAAGCTTTTAGCCGATTTTGAGACAACAGAGCCCGATTTTGCACGCGTCCCAGATAGCACTTTGCTGCGCGAATCAGGGAAAGACCGGGGTTATGGTAACAATGCCGATAAGTTAAGATTCTGTGTGTCCGAACCGCGACATGTCTGCCGACGCAGTTGCCGGGCACGTGTGGACGAGACGGAAAGCATAGGCTCCGCTGGCGATCCGAGCAAACGGCGAGCCGAACACAAAGGACGAGCCGAACAAGGAGATTGGCAACCAGCCGTATCCACCGAGGGCACAGGACCCCGGTTGTGGGGGTACCAGGACGAGGCGAATGTCCTCCACCGCCCACTCCACGCTCACACTTATGTTGGGCCGCTGGAGGCAGTGCGGGAGCCACGTACCTGGGGCAAGGCATCCTGTGCCACTGCCGATCCTGCACGGGCCCTCAGCCGCCACCCACAGCGCAACGCGCCGTAGCGCAAGCGCATACGGCCCGCCTTCCGTATTTCGGCGCGATCCCTATCTTAGTTCCGGTTGTCCTCCGAGCCCAAGATTCTACATTTCCACCTTAACGTTCAAGTATTGCATAGCTCTGCTCACGTTTGTCAAACGAAAAATGTTGTTAGTGCATTTTTTGATGTGTATTTCCCGCAATCAACGGATTCGTCTCTCTCACCAACCCCAAATGGCGAGGAGGCAGCTTCGCCACCCCCTCGCCTTCGACGTTCGCGGCAAGCCGCGGCCGTCAAGGCGAAGGTGGGTGACGCGAAGGTGCTGACCCTGGTGCAGCCCTGCATCTCTCAGCCAAGATGGCTGACGAACTTCGCCTGCATGTAGACCTGCAGGCCCTCCGCGCCGCCCTCGTGGCCGAAGCCCGAGTCCTTGACGCCGCCGAATGGCGTTTCGGGCAGGGCGAGGCCCATGTGGTTGATGGTGACCATGCCGGATTCCAGGGCGTCCGCCACCTTGCCCGCCGTCTTGGCGTCCTTGGTAAAGGCGTAGCTGGCGAGACCGTAGGGCAGCTTGTTGGCCCGCTCCAGCATCTCGTCGGTCTCCTTGAAGCGCAGCATCACGGCCACCGGGCCGAACGGCTCCTCGTTCATGATGCGGGCGTTGTCCGGCACCTCGGTCAGCACCGTGGGCTCGAAGAAGTTGCCCTGGTTGCCGATGCGCTTGCCGCCGGCCTCAACCTTGGCCCCCTTCTCCTGGGCGTCGGTCACGAACGCCTCGATGGCGTTGGCCCGGCGTGGATTGGCGAGCGGCCCCATGCGTGAGTCGGCCGCCATGCCGTCGCCCACCTTGGTTTTCTTGGCGATGTCGATGAACTTGCCGACGAAATCGTCGTAGACCTTCTCGTGCACGAAGAAGCGGGTGGGCGAGATGCACACCTGGCCGGCGTTGCGGTACTTGAAGCCGCCCATCATCTTGGCCGCGCCCGCCACGTCGGCGTCGTCGAAGACGAGCACCGGCGAGTGGCCGCCCAGCTCCATGGTGGCGCGCTTCATGTGGCTCGCGGCCAGCGCGTTCAGGTGCTTGCCCACCGGCACCGAGCCGGTGAACGAGATCTTGCGGATCACCGGGTGCGGGATGAGGTACTCCGAGATCTCGGCCGGCACGCCGTAGACGAGGTTCAGCACGCCCGCCGGCACGCCGGCGTCATGGAAAGCCTTGACCAGGCCGATGGGCGAGCCCGGCGTCTCCTCGGGGCACTTGATGATGATCGAGCAGCCCGCAGCCAGCGACGCCGCGATCTTGCGCACCGCCTGGGTGACGGGGAAGTTCCAGGGCGAGAAGCCGGCCACCGGGCCGATCGGCTCCATCATGACGAGGTTGCGCACGCCGTCGGCGCGGGCGGGGATGATACGGCCGTAGGCGCGCTGCCCTTCGCCGGCGTACCAGTCGATGATGTCGGC
>DATMZP010000202.1:0-5425 GCA_035573595.1 Hyphomicrobiaceae bacterium | reverse complement strand
CGAGGGCGCGGAACTTGCCTTTACCTACCAGGGCGAGCACTTCGGCCGCCGCGTGCGCCCGCTTGCCGAATCCGTCGGCGCCAGCCTCGTCCTGCCCTGCGACGTGGAGGACAGCCCCTCGGTCGAGGCTCTCTTCGAGAGCATCGGCGCCGCCTGGGGCAGCCTCGATTTCGTCGTCCACGCCATCGCCTTCTCCGACAAGGCGGAGCTCGACGGCCGCTACGTCGATACCACCGAGGCGAACTTCACCCGAACCATGCTGATCTCATGCTTCTCGTTGACCGCGCTGGCCCAGCGCGCCGAGAAGCTGATGGGGCCGGGCGGGTCGCTGCTCACGCTCACCTACTACGGCGCCGAGAAGGTGATGCCCCACTACAACGTGATGGGCGTCGCCAAGGCGGCCCTGGAGGCGAGCGTGCGCTATCTGGCGGCCGACCTCGGCAGGGGCGGCATCCGCGTCAACGCCATCTCGGCCGGCCCCATCAAGACGCTGGCGGCCTCGGGCATCGCCGACTTCCGCTACATCCTCAAGTGGAACGAGTACAATTCGGCGCTCAGGCGCACCGTGACCATCGAGGAGGTGGGCGCGGCCGGCCTCTATCTCCTCTCCGACCTGTCGCGCGGCGTCACCGGCGAGGTGCACCACGTGGACGCGGGCTACCACGTGCAGGGCATGAAGAACGAGGACGCGCCGGACATCTCGGTCGTGAAGGACAACAACAACGGATAGGCGGAGCTATCCTGTAAAGATCGCCCTCAAGGCCGCACGCTCCTCCACAATGAAGTCGAAGAAGGCCGATATGCGCGGCGAGCGCCGCAGATCGGGATGGGTGAGCAGGCGCCAGCTCCGCGCCAGCTCCGGGATCGGCCCCAACACCCGCACGAGGTCTGCCTCGCCGTCGGCGATGGCGGTGGGAAGCGGACCAAGGCCGGCGCCCGACTTGATGGCGTAGACGAGGCCCAGGATGCTGTCGTTGCGCGACGCGATCCTCGCGTTCGGCGCGACCGCCTGCAGCCACTGCACGGCCCGATGGCTCGCCATCTTCTCGTCGAGGCTGACCAGGAGGTGGTCGGCCAGGTCCTCGACCCGCTTCGGCGTGCCGTGCCGCTCCGCATAGGCGCGGCTGGCATAGACGGCCCAGATCGAGTCGGCGATCTTGCGTCCGATCAGGTCGTCGTCGGTATCGCCCGACCGGAAGGCCACGTCCGCCTCCCCCTTGAGAAGATCGAGATACCGGTCGCTGGTCACCAGATCGACCCGAAACCGGGGATGCCGGGCGTGGAAGCGATCGATCAGCGGCAGGAGTCTCGGCACAACCGGCTCCGGACAGGTGAGCCGGATGGTGCCGCGGCCGTCCCGCGCGCCATCGGCGACATGCTGCTCCAGCTCACTGACAGCCGCCTCGACGCGCTCGGCGAACGGCAGCAGCTCCGCGCCGAACTCGGTAACGCGATAGCCGGCCGTGTGGCGGGACACCAGCTCGCGCCCGATGCGTGCCTCGAGCTCGCTCAGCCGGCGGTGGACCGTCGATTGATTGACGCCCAGGGCCTTGCCGGCCGCGATCGTGCTGCCATGCCGTGCAACAGCGAGAAAATGTCTGAGGTCGTTCCAATCGAACATGCCGCATTATGCGATTTTGCGGCCCGTGCTGGCAATCATGCGGCTGCCGCTCCCGCGCAACGGCGACTACCACTTGAGGGGTTCGCACCAACAACGCGATCAGCAAGGGAGTCGCCAAATGCGCACGATCATCGGCCTGGCCGGTGCACTGGCGTCAGCCAGCGCACCGGCACAGACCGGCCAGCCCAATCTCGCCAAGCCCAATCTGGTCCTGCAGGAGGGCGTGGCGGGCATGCCGAAGGGCGAGAAGCAGGAGGTGCGCGTTCTGACGGCCACCTTCAAGCCGGGCGACCAGACCGTGTACCACACGCACCGCTTTCCTGTGACTGTCTACGTCCTTGAAGGCACCTTCACCCTGGAGCTCGACGGACGCCCGCCGATTGTCGTGAAGGCGGGCGAGGCCCTGGTCGAGTCCCCGCGCGTGCCGATGACGGGCTACAATCGCAGCGCCACCGAGACCACCAAGGTCGTCATCTTCTATGTCGCCGACCCAGGGACACCGTTCATCGACCTTCATCACTGACGCTACGCCAACCCCCAACCCGGGCTGCGCCGGTTCTCGGCCAACCCGGGCCAACCCGGGCCAAGCCGGCCTACTGGCCTCCCCGCACCAGCGGCACGAACCGCACCGGGACGATGGTGGTGCTGGTGGTGGTGCCGTCGGCGGCCTTGGCAATCACCATGAGGTCCTGGAACAGGCCGCCGACCGGGATGACCAGCCGCCCGCCCGGCTTGAGCTGCGCCACCAGCGCCGGCGGCACATGGTCCGGCGCCGCGGTGACCACGATGCCGTCGTAGGGGGCGTGCTCCGCCCAACCCTGGTAGCCGTCGCCGATACGGGCGGTGATGTTGGTGTATCCCAGGCGTTCGAGCGTTTGCGCAGCCCGCCGGGCCAGTTCCTCGACGATCTCGACCGAGTAGACCTCGCCCGCAAGCCGCGCCAGCACCGCCGCCTGGTAGCCCGAGCCGGTGCCGATCTCCAGTATGCGGTCGCCGGGCTTCACCTCAAGCAGATGCGTCATCAGCGCGACGATGTAGGGTTGCGAGACGGTCTGGCCGAGGCCGATGGGGAGCGACCGGTCAGCGTAGGCTTGGCCCGAGACCTCGGCCGGCACGAACTCGTGGCGCGGAACCGCGCGCATAGCCTCCAACACCGGCGCATCGATGTGTCCGCCGGCGAGCCCGCCCTCGGGCGAACCCGCGTGGGCCTCGATCGTCTCCACCATGCGCCTGCGCTCGTCCGCGCGGTCGTCCGCGGCGACGGCGGAGATCGCCGACACGCACAGGACCAGGATGGCGATAAGGCCGGGGCGCATGCCAGGCTCCCGACACGTGTCAGACCCGCCGGGTATGACGCCATTATCCCACGATCCTTTATCGCGATCCAATGTCGGGGGGTCGGCGCCTGCACCGGTCCGGCCGTAGGCGGGGCCGACGAAGGCCTTGTCGTGTCGTACGCCACAAAACCGCCATGCCGGGACTTTGGTGTCCGCCCTGAGGGCTGTGCGGGCCGGTGAACGGGGAAGGTCATGCGTTCCGCAATGGTCTGGCTCAGTGCGCTCGCAATCGCGGGCTTTGCCTTTGCCGCGGCACCGCAGGCGGCGCCGCCCAAACGGCAGCCTGAGCGGCAGCAGGCCTTCACGCGGCCTGAGGACCTGCTGCGCTGGATCAACGGCTACCGCACCGATCCCAAGCCCGAGAGGATGCCGGACCTGGTCAAGGCCGCCAGCGCCATGGGCATCTTCCGCGACATGGAGACCGCGGGCGTCTACGTCGGGTTCATGGCGGGGGTCATCGAGGCCAACCCCAGGAAGGCCGAGACGCTGATCGGCAAGATGTTTCCCCTCCCGCCGGAGGACCAGGTGGCGATCGTGCGCGCCATCGCCCATTCGGGCCATCCGGAGTGGAAAAACCTTCTGGCCAAATTCTCCGAGCGCATGCCGGCGCGCAGCGTGCTGATCGACCGGTTCGCCTCCGGCAAGCTGCCGCGGCTCGATTCGATGCCGCTCGACACGGGTGCGGCGCCGCTCGACATGCTGTGGGGCAAGTACTTCGCCACGGGCTCCTACGACCCGGTGCTGCGCATGGTGTCCATCCTGGAATGGGCCAAGGACGGCAACAATGTCGACCGGCTCACCGTCGGCAACATGACCAAGCTGACGCTCGCCACCAATGCCTCGCGCGACCCGGCGCTGCTGCAGATGCTGAAGGCGTCCATGCAGTTCGAGACCAAGGAGACGAAAGCGGTCCTGACAGAGGTGATCGACGCGGCGGAAACGTTCGAGTTCGGCAAAGTGCGGCGCGACGCCATGGCGTCCATCGAGCAGCTGAAGACTAAGGGTCCGGCGTCGGCGCGCAATACGATGTGGTGGGGCCAGGCCGGACAGACCGCGCTGGCGCTCGGCTGCATCGTGGCGGGCGCCATGGGCCACGTGGAGGTGGGCGTGCCCTGCATCGTCGGCGGAGCGGTATCGTCGGCGGCCCTCAAGTACATGGTGCCGGGGCAATAGCGGGCGTCGCGGTCTCACCGGCTCCCCGGATGAGGTCGGGACCGAGCCGGACGCGCTCCAGCGCCACCAGGTCGCGCGCGGCTTCGGCCTGATCGAACTGGGCGCGGGCGACCTGGGCGGCCAGGATGACGCCGAGGCCGAGGATGAGGCTCCCTGCCGCACCGCCGGCCAACGGCAGCAACACGGCGTGCGACAAGACGGCGGCTTCGCTGCGCAGGAGCACATAGGCGGGGAAGCCGGCCGGTCCCGCCAAGGCGAGCATCCAGCCGAGGACACCGAGGGCACGGGCGAGCGCACGGCCGGTGGCGTAGCGGTCGGGCCCGGGCTGGAGCCTGCGTCGAGGGTGTACGGCGGCGGGCGGCCAGACGCCGGTGTCGGCCTGCCGAGCCTCGATGCGTCCGAGGGCGCCGTGCGCCTCGGCCGCCTCCGCCGTCTCGGCGAAATGCCGGGTCAGGTGGCCGTAGAACCGAACCGCCAGATCGGGCCGGCCCTCCGCCTCGGCGCGGCGGCCGGCATCTATAAGCTGGGTCGGCGTGAGCTGCGGTGCGGCGTGGGTGGCGGTCATGCGGTCCTTCCCCCGGTCAAAAAGGACGTGGAGTGAGTATAGGCCGTTATTCAGCCCGCTGCCAATAGTTGGAAACGGGGTCAGCCCCCTCGGCCTCGGACGAAGAGGCTGGAACGCAACACAGGTGGCGAGGGGCCCGACTCTGTCGGCCGCCCCGTCAGCGCACCCGGCGACCGAACGCGGCGGCGCAGCGGGCGAGGTCGGCGGGCGTGTCGACGTCGGCAAGCGTGGGCAGGTGCGCGACAGAACGGCTGCGCAGGTTGGCCAGCGTATCGGCGAGGGCGTGCTGCGTAGACCAGCGCACGCCGCGGAACGGGCGGAGAACGCACGGCCGGCGCCGCAGGCCGACCAGCCAATAGCCGCCGTCCGCCGCCGGGCCGAAGACCGCATCATGGCGGCCGAGCAGGCGGAAGGCGGCGGCGATGTGGGCGGGGGTGATGCCGGGGATGTCGGTGCCGATGAGGACGAGCGGGCCGGGAGGCGCGCGGTCGAAGAGCCACTGCATGCGCGCGCCGAGGTCGCCGCCTCCCTGGGATACCCGGGGCGCGCCGCGCGGCCAGAGGCGGCTTGCCGCGGCGATGTCAGGCGTTACCGCCAGGGTCGCTGACCAGCGGCCGTCGGCGCCCACGCACCGGAGCAGGGTGGCAAGGCTGTGGCGGGCGAAGCGCACCGCTGTCGCCACGCCAAGCTCGGCCGCAATCCGCGTCTTCACGCGACCCGCTACGGGCG
>DATMZP010000201.1:0-2835 GCA_035573595.1 Hyphomicrobiaceae bacterium | reverse complement strand
CGCCCAGATCGTCGACCCCGACGTGCGTGCCCGCTATCAACAGGAGCTGCGCGAGACACTGCGGGCGAAGAGCACGCGGCTCGCCAAGGCGCTGGCCTCGGCCACGGGCCGCCGCCGGCCGCCGTTCGCCGAGAAGCGCCGTGACAACACCCAGCTCGACTGGCGCATCCGCGAGCGGGCCAACGAGCGCGCCCGCCTCGGCGGCATCCCGCGTGCGGCCCAGCCCCAGGACACCGCTCCCCGCAGCAACGGCTTGTCGGACCGGGTGGCGCCCATGCCGCCACGCGAGGTGCTCCTGGTGGGCGCCCTCGTTAACCACCCGTGGCTGATCGAGAGCTTCTGCGAGGAGGTTGCCGAGCTGAAGCTGACCTCGGCGCCGCTCCGGCGCCTCAAGGATGCCCTGCTCGGCCTGCTCTCGGACGGTGCACCCCTTGATCACACAACCGTGCGAACCCATCTCAGCGCCAGCGGGCTTGACAGCGTCCTCGCTGCGCTGGAGCGGGCAATGGCGCAGACCAGCGACAAGTTTGCGCGTCCGGACGCCGGTGCCAGCGAGGCGGAAGCGGGGTGGCGCCACGCCTTTGCGTTGCACGAGGTGCAGGTTACTCTGCCTCTGGAGCTGCAGCTCGCTGAGCGCGCTTGGCGCGTGGAGCAGAGCGAAGAGGCCTGGGAGCGCATCATGGAGCTGCAGGACCGGCTCGGACGCGGTCTGGTGCAGGTGCCAGAGGAATAAGCCGGGAATAAACCGGGACTGAGCCAGGGCTGTACCCAGGCGCGTGCGAACCAAGCCCGTACTGACGAGGACTGGCCAGGATTGAACGAAAGGACTGAGCCGACGCTGCTGAACGATGGTCAGAGAAGCACCGTTGTGTGTCGGACACACCAACTGAGGAAAGCACCAAGGTATCCGGCAAGGTACCCAAGTGGATGCGAGGCAGATCGGCGGATGTGTGCGGGAATAATTGTGCGACCACTCGCGTTGATGCAGAACGGAAACACTGGCAAGGCGGACGCTTGTTGTGTATGCCTTGCGCGGCCCCAGATGAAGGCACGGCGAGCCCGAGTGCTCCTGCCTTCGCGCCTCGGCACCGTGGGCCCTCAACCAGCAGTACCCGGCGTGGCGGGCTCTCCGTCGCACGCAGGCGTTTTCCTGCCCGGAAGCGCCTTCGCGACGCGGCGAGGGGCAGCCGTTTGTACTGGAATTGTAAGACATTCGCTTCACGTTGACAGCGCGGCCCCCGCGCTCCGGAGAGTGACCTGATGGCAAATGCAGCCCGAGCCGAAGAGCAGACGCCGCCGCAAGGCGACGTCCACGAGAAGGACGCCCCGCTGCTCGACCTGTCCGACGCGGCGGTCAAACGGCTCATGAAGACCGCCAAGGCGCGCGGCTTCGTGACGCTCGACCAGCTGAACGCGGTGCTCCCCTCGCAGGAATTCTCGCCCGATCAGATCGAGGACACGCTCTCGATGCTGTCCGACATGGGGATCACCGTGGTTGAGAGCGAGGAGGCCGAGGAGAGCAGCGTCGACAAGGACGCCGCCGACGACGAGGCCGACGACGACGGCGCCCGCTCGCTGGTGGCCCCCAGCCTGCCGACAACGGTCAGCGCCCGCTCCGAGCCCGCCGACCGCACGGACGACCCCGTTCGCATGTATCTGCGCGACATGGGCTCCGTCGAGCTGCTCTCGCGCGAGGGCGAGATTGCCATCGCCAAGCGCATCGAGGCCGGCCGAGAGGCCATGATCGCCGGCCTCTGCGAGAGCCCGCTCACGTTCCAGGCCATCATCATCTGGCGCGACGAGCTCAACCAGTCGAAGATCCTGTTGCGCGACATCATCGATCTGGAAGCCACCTACGAGGGGCCCGAGGCCAAGGCGGCGCCGCCGCCCATGTCTGCGCCTGCGGTCGGCCCGCCGCCGGTGGCGGCCCAGCCCGCCACCTCCGACGACGAGGAGGGCGGCGACGGCGTGCCGCGTCCGGAGGGCGAGATCGAGGAGGAGGAGGACTTCGAGAACGCCATGTCGCTGGCGGCCATGGAGGCCGAGCTCAAGCCCAAGGTGCTCGAGACCTTCGATAACATCGCCGCCGCCTACCGCAAGCTCAGGAAGCTCCAGGACAAGCGCGTCGAGATGCATGTGGCCGCCGAGCAGATCGGCCCGCAGCAGCAGCGCGCCTACGCCAAGATACGCGACGAGATCATCAAGGACGTGAAGAGCCTCTCGCTCAACAACGCCCGCATCGAGATGCTCGTCGAGCAGCTCTACCGCATCAACCGCAACCTGGTGCAGCTGGAGAGCCGGCTGATGCGGCTGGCGGACAACTACGGCGTGCCCCGCCAGCAGTTCATCGACGAGTACTTCGGCAACGAGCTCGACCAGGGCTGGCTTGACCGCATGGCGAACCTGCCCGGAAAGAACCGCTGGGCACCGTTCATCCGCACCGAGCGCAAGAACGTCGAGGGTATCCGCGACGAGATCCGCACCCTCGCCGAGGAGACGGGGCTTGAGATCACCGAGTTCCGCCGCATCGTCAAGGCGGTGCAGAAGGGCGAGCGCGAGGCGCGCCAGGCCAAGAAGGAGATGGTGGAGGCCAACCTGCGCCTCGTGATCTCCATCGCCAAGAAGTACACCAACCGCGGCCTGCAGTTCCTGGACCTGATCCAGGAGGGCAACATCGGCCTGATGAAGGCGGTGGACAAGTTCGAGTACCGCCGCGGCTACAAGTTCTCGACCTACGCCACATGGTGGATCCGGCAGGCAATCACGCGCCCGATCGCCGATCAGGCGCGCACCATCCGCATCCCCGTGCACATGATCGAGACCATCAACAAGATC
>DATMZP010000200.1:0-5827 GCA_035573595.1 Hyphomicrobiaceae bacterium | reverse complement strand
TGAAGTTGAGATCGAACACGCGGTCCACGCCCTGCACGTACATGGCAAGACGCTCCAGCCCATAGGTGATCTCGCCCGACACGGGGTTACAGTCGAAGCCGCCGACCTGCTGGAAGTAGGTGAACTGCGTCACCTCCATGCCGTCGCACCACACCTCCCAGCCGAGGCCCCAGGCACCCAGGGTCGGGCTCTCCCAGTCGTCCTCGACGAAGCGGATGTCGTGCAGCATCGGGTCGATGCCGATGCGGCCGAGGCTCTCCAGGTACAGGTCCAGGATGTCCGGCGGCGACGGCTTCATGATTACCTGGAACTGGTAGTAGTGCTGCAGCCGGTTCGGGTTCTCGCCGTAGCGGCCGTCCTTGGGCCGGCGCGAGGGCTGCACATAAGCCGCATTCCAGGGCCTGGGGCCGAGCGCGCGCAGGGTGGTGGCGGGGTGGAAGGTGGCCGCCCCCACCTCCATGTCGTAGGGCTGCAGGATCACGCAGCCCTGCTGGCCCCAGAACTGCTGCAGGGTGAGGATCAGGTCCTGGAACGATTTGGTCGGCTGCAGGCCGTTGCCGGCGCGCGCCGCCGGCGCGGTGGCCTTGGCGGGCGCCTTCGCGGACGCCGGTTTCGGGGCTTTCTTCTGCATGGTGCGATATGGCCGAGGTTGCGGCGCGCACTATACGCAAACCGCGCCCGCCGTCATCTGGATTTGCCGCGCCGCCGGTTGCAGCGGGGACAAACCTCCACAAGTGTTGGAGGGCTGAGCCAGGAGCGGCTCAGCTACAGCGTGACATCAAAGTAGATGCGTGCCAGGTCGATGCGGAACTCGACGGCCTCGAGATAGAGCACCTCCTCGGGGCGCTTCAGCACGTCGAGCTCGAAGCCCTGCTCGCTGCGCCGGTAGTGCTCCACCCGCATCTGGTCCTGGTAGACAAGCGCGATGTGTCGGACGGTCGGCAGCGACTTGTAGAAATCGAGCTTCGGCCCGCGATCGGTGTCGATCGTGGATGGGGAGAGCACCTCGATCACCACCAGCGGGTCGGTGATGTAGGTCCTCGTGCCCGCCGCCCCGCAGCGGACGACCACGTCCGGCCGCGCCTTGTCCGTATCGCGCGGATCGTCCGACCGCTGCACCCGCATGCCGCCCTGGTAGGTACGGCAGCCCCGTGCGTCCATGGCGAGCTTCAATGGGGCGCCGATGTTGGCCGCAATCTGCTCGTGCGTCTCGGTCGGGTTTGACATCATGACGATGACGCCCTCGACCAGCTCGAACAGGGCGGTATCGGCCTGCGCCTCGACAAACCTGTCGAAGGCTTCGACGGTCACAGGCTCTGGGCGGCGCATCGCGGTCGTCATTGGGGCTCTCCAGGGCGCCCAAGATTAGCGGGATCCGGCCCGCCTGTCATGCCTGGGTCAGAGCCAGAGGGTTCGACGTCGCATCGGGCCGGCCTATCCCCGCCCATTTCCCCCCATGCGACACTTCCCGCCCATGGCCGACCATGCTCCCGCCAAATGCCAGACACGCATCCTCCCACGCCCTGGCAGGCGCCATCGCCCGGCTCTGCCTCAGCCGCCAGGGGCGGGGCCGCGGCCCCAGCGCCCCTATGACCGACGGACGGAGCTCCCCCGCGTGATCCCGCTTTGGCCCAGCGAGCTGGACGACGAGAGCCCCGAGGGGTGCCGGCGCATTCTGGCCAAGCTGCGCCGGGCGCTCCGCGCCGAGCGCCGGCGCGGTCTCGCAGGACATTGGACGTACGACCTGGCGCGCCATGTGGCGCTGCTGCGCGTGTACCGGCTGGAGCTGGCGTCAAGCGGGGAGTAGGAGTGGGCGGCAGGGCGTTGACCCTGTTCGCCTTCCCCACTCCCCAACTCCCTGTTCCCCACTCGCGCTAGTGCGGCACGTCGAGGCTGTAGAGGTCGCTCGGCCGGATCACCAGGCCGAAGGCCATGCGGATCGCCACCGCGATCACGATCAGCGACAGCAGCGCGCGCAGCTGCTCTGCCTTGAACCGCTCGGAGAAGCCCACCCCGAACTGCGCCCCCACCACGCTTCCCGCCATCAGCGGCACCGACAGCAGGAGGTCGACGGTGTGGTTCATGGTCGCCTGCAGCACCGTGGTGAAGGCGGTGACGCACAGGATCTGGACCGTCGAGGTGCCGATGACGATGCGGGTGGGAATCCGCATCAGGTAGATCATGGCGGGCACCAGCAGGAAGCCGCCGCCCACGCCCATGATGGCCGTGAGCAGGCCGACGAAAGCCCCGATCCCCACGAACGGGACGAGGCTGGCGTAGATGCGGGAGTGGCGGAACCGCACCTTGAGCGGCAGCCCGTCGAGCCAGGTGTGGGCGCCCCCCCGGCGCATGCTGGTGCCCGCCTTGGCGGCGGCGGCGCGCAGAACCCGCACGCTCTCGATCAGCATCAGGGTGCCCACCACCCCCAGCAGCACGACGTAGCTCACCGCCACGAACGGCTCCAGCTGGCCGCGCGCGATCAGGAATGACAGCACCTTCACGCCCACCAGCGCCCCGGCGAAGCCGCCCAGGATCAGGTACAGCCCCATCTGCAGGTCGACGTTGTTGCGCCGCCAGTGCCCGACGGCGCCCGACACCGACGCCGCTACAACCTGGCTGGCGCTGGTCCCCACCGCCACCGCCGGGGGCACGCCCAGAAAGATCAGCAGCGGCGTGAGAATGAACCCGCCGCCCACGCCGAACATGCCCGACAGGAAGCCGATGGCGAACCCCATCAGGAGCAGCAGCATCACATTGAGCGACAGCTCGGCGATCGGGAGATAAACCTGCATGCCGGGACTTGCGCTGCCTCCCTGTAACCGACCGCGGGCGGGCCGTTTCCTAGCGTGCCAGCTCCTTGAGGCCGCGGCGGATCAACGCCGGCGTGCTCGCCGCCTTGCCCAGCTCCGTGAGCGCGGCGGCGACGGTCTGGCTGGCCTGTCCTGGGTGATAGCCGAGATTGATGAGCGCCGAAATGGCCTCGGCCGCCGCATCGCCCTGCGGCGGCTGCTGGGCGGTGCCGACCTTGGCCATGGCCGGCACGTTGAGGCCGGCGGCTCCCAGGGCCGGGGCTTTGTCCTTCAGCTCGGCAACGATGCGCTGCGCCAGCTTCTTGCCGACGCCGGGCGCCTGCTCCACGGCCGCCCAGTTCTGCAGGGTGACGGCGTTGGCAAGGTCCGGGGGAGCAAGTGTGCCGAGCACGCCCAGCGCCACCTTGGCCCCTACCCCCTGGATGGTCTGCAGCATCCGGAACCAGGCCCGCTCCACCTCGCTGGTGAAGCCGTAGAGCCGGATGGCGTCCTCGCGCACGTGCGTCTCGATGGCGAGGCTCACCTCCTGGCCAAGCTGCAGCGTCCTCAGCGTGCGGGCGGAGGCCTGCACCTCATAGCCCACGCCGCCGACGTCGACGATGGCGTGCGCCTCGCCGACCGCATCCACGGTGCCCCTGAGCTTGCCGATCATCTCGCACTCCCCGCATATCTCGCCGTCCCTCGGTCACGACCTCACGCCCGCCCCACCATCCGCCGCGCGATCGCCTGAGCGCTCGTGCGGTGGTTGGCGTGGCAGATGGCGATGGCCAGCGCGTCGGCCTCGTCCGCGCTCTCGAACCTGGCCCTGGGCAGCAGGAACCCCACCATGGCCTGGATCTGCCGCTTCTCGCCGTGCCCGGCGCCCGTGACGGTCTTTTTAACGACGTTGGGCGGATATTCCGCCACTCTCAGGCCGTTCAGGGCCGGTGCCAGCAGCGCCATGCCGCGCGCCTGGCCGAGCTTCAGCGTGGCCCGCGCGTCCTTGTTGACGAAGGTCTCCTCCACCGCTGCCTCCTGCGGCCGGAACCGGGAAATCACCCCGCACAGGCCCTCGTACAGCTGGCGCAGACGATAGGCCAGCTCGCTCTCGCCGTCGGACGCCACATGCCCGCTCGCCACGTAGGCGAGGCGCACGCCGTCGGACTCCACGATGCCCCAGCCGGTGCGCCGGAGGCCCGGGTCGATGCCGATGATGCGAATCGTCTGAGCGAGCATGGGCCGTGATAGCACGGCCGCGGCGCAATGAAGGTGGCGATGGCGGGCCAAGCCGACTGCATCGCGCCTGGAGCGCACCCCATAGAGGGCGAGACTTGGACGGTGCCGGCTTGAGGCGCTCGCCAGTCCTACGACGCGCCATCCGGGTCAGTTGGCCCCGGTGACGGCGGCCGGCCTTCGCCCGGCAGGCCTGCGCCGGAGTGTATGTAAGTCACCCCACCCGGAGCCGGTCCAGCTTGGACCTCAGCGGATGTCTGAATGGCCAGCGCCAGCGCGGCGCTCGTCAGGGCGATGGCCAGCGCAGTCGCCGGGACGGCGCTCGCGCTTGTGGCGATTTGGATGCGGCTCATGGGGATATCGGCTCGTTATCTTTTGTCTTTTGCCGTCTTGGCCTTTCATGATCGATATGGGCCCTCCAGCCGGATGATGAAGGGGCTGTCACGTACCCTTGAAGCGTTGCGACCGCGGTCATGGCGGGCGCGCTGTCAGCTGCGTCGCCCCGCGGCGCCGCCCCACTCGGCCCGGCGGACGCGGTGCGCGGCAAGGAGAGCGGCCGTGATGGCGAGACCCGACAGCGAAGCCAGCGCGTAGGCGCCGATGAGGCCGGCGGCGGGCAGCGCCTGGCCCAGGACCAGGAAGAAGACGATGAAACCGAACAGGGAGGCGGCCAACCCGCGCAGCACCCGCCAGATGGCGTCGCGACCCGAGCTGTGGTGGGTGAACGCGCCGGTGACGGTGAGGATGATGGGATAGCTTGCCAGCACGCCGGCGAGCCGCGGGCCAAGCGCGTCGGCTCCCGTTACCAGCGCGGCCACCAGCGCCGCAGCTGCCGCCATGCGGGCCGGGATGTCCCACCAGGGCGGCACCTGCGGCAGCACGCCGCCGCGTGGCCGTGGCAGCAGGGCCAGCACCACGCACAGGCTGGCGGCGCCGAGCCCGGCCGCGGCCCACAGGGGCGGCAGCTGGGCGGGAAGGACCCGCGCCAGGGTGGCGGGATCGCTCAACGCCGCGGCACCGGTGAAGAAGGCGGCCGCCCCGGCTGCGAGGCTCAGGGGCCAGCCGGCCACGGCGGCAACGAGGCCGTAGGCCAGCATGAAGCCGCCGATGCATGTGACCGCGATCATCACGCCGAGGCAGGCGGCAACCCCGAAGTCGATGCCCTGGTCGAGGATCAGGATGAACAGCACCGGGCCGGTGAACCACGGCAGCCCCATCAGGATGCCGCCCACCGTCGGCCCCCACCAGCGCGCCGCAAGCGCCACCCCCGCGACCAGCAGCGGGGTTACGGCGATCTTGAGCAGGAACAGCATCTGGGATCAGGTTTTAGGTTTCAGCTTTTAGGGATCAGGTTTCAGGGATCGGATTTCGGGTGTCCACTGAAACCTAATCCCTAGTCCCTGAAACCTGATCAAACCGCCAGGTTGTCGATCAGCCGCGTCTTGCCGAGCCAGGCAGCCACCAGCACGCGCAGCGGACGCCCGGCGTCGGGTGCCGCAGGCCGCAGGGTCTCGGCGTCGCGTACCTCCAGGTAGTCCACCTTGAAGCCGGCGGCTGCCAGCGCGGCCTTGCCGCCCTCAACCGCTGCGGCCACGTCCGCGCGCCCGGCCGCGGCACGCGCGACATCGGCGATAGCGCGGTGAAGCAGCGGGGCGATCCGAC
The DNA here is from genome assembly GCA_035573595.1 of Hyphomicrobiaceae bacterium. GTDB lineage: Bacteria > Pseudomonadota > Alphaproteobacteria > Rhizobiales > Hyphomicrobiaceae > AWTP1-13. Next base: position 143 of record DATMZP010000200.1, on the reverse strand, counting down.
GCTCCTCGGCGGAGAGGTAGGCATTGCGCGAGCTCATGGCGAGACCATCGGCCTCGCGCACTGTCTCCGCGCCGACGATCTCCAGGGGGAGGTCCAGGTCGCGTGCCATCTGCCGCACAACGCACAGCTGCTGATAGTCCTTC
>DATMZP010000199.1:0-7837 GCA_035573595.1 Hyphomicrobiaceae bacterium | reverse complement strand
CCCTCCCCGGTTGCCCAAGGAGAGGGACAACGCGACCTCAGCCCGCCACCACCGTGCTCCACTTCGCCGCCAGCTGCTCGGCGCCGCGCAGCGACAGCGCGAAGATCGTGTAGGTCGGGTTGACCGCGCCACCGGTCGGGAAGATGCCCGGCCCGGCGACGTAGAGGTTCGCCAACTCGTGGGTCTGGCCATAGCTGTTCACGACCGAGTTGCTCGCAGCCGTGCCCATGATGGTGCCGCCCATGAGATGGATGGTCGGCATGTTGCCGCGCGCCGACCAGACCTCCTTGGCGTCGGTCGCCCTGGCGATCTTCTGGCCCAGCTCGAAGTTGGCGTTCCACAGCCCCTGGGCGTCCTGGTCGTAGCTGTGGACGATGCGGCCGAGCGGCATGCCGAAGCGGTCCTTGTCGGAGGCGAGCTCGACGCGATTCTCGATGTTGGGCAGCTCCTCGCCCGACATACCGATGCGGGTGAAGCCGCGCGCGGCCTTCTGCATGAACGCATGCAAGTCGGCGCCGTAGAGATCGAGGCGGGCATTGGCGAAGCCGCCGAGCCCGCTGGTCTTCGACACCGAGCCGCAATTGATGAAGGTGCCGCCGAACGCGTCCTTGTTGAGCGTCTTGCCGTGGCGATCGTACGACATGAACTGGGCGCCGATCGTGCCCATGTAGCTTTGCAGGTCCTTGTCGAACAGCGCGTTGGTGCCGGACGAGAAGTGGCTCATGATGTATTTGCCGAGCAGCCCGCTGGCATTGGCGAGCCCCTTGGGGTGCTTGTCGCTGGCCGAGTTGAGCATGATGCGCGGGTTTTGCGCCGACCAGGCGGCGAGCACCACCACGTTCGCCTCCTGCACCTGCCGCTCGCCCTTGTCGTCGTAATATTCGACGCCGGTGACCTTGGTGCCCTGCGCATTGGTGAGCACGCGGGTGACGGTGGAGAGCGCGCGCACCTCGGCGCCGGCCTTGCGCGCCTCGCCCAGATAGGTGACGAGCGGATTGGCGAGCGCCCCGGTCGGACAGCCGACATGGCACCAGCCGTCGTAGATGCAGGCGTCGCGGCCCTTGTAGGCGGTCGAGTTCATCGCCACCGCCGCCGGCACCGCGCGCATGCCGTTGGCGGCAAAGCCCTTGAGCCAGACCTCGCCGTGCGGGAAGGTCTTCATCGGCGGCATCGGATAGGGCGCGCCCGCCGGCCGCCAGACCTCCTCCGCCTTGGCATCGCCCGACATGCCGATGTCGGTCGCCACCTTGTCGTAGAAGGGCGCGACCTCCTTGTAGTCGATCGGCCAATCGAGCGCGCGGCCGTGCTCGCTCTTGATCTTGAAGTCATTCGGCAGGAGACGCGGGAAGTTGGCAAAGTAGTGGAGCGCCGCGCCGCCGACGCCCCATCCCGCCTGGTAGACATAGCCGAACGGGTTTTTGCCTTCGAGCAGAAACGGGCCGCTAGCCGGCTTGATCCGCCGCCCCCAGAAATCGGAGCTGATGAGATCGGCGAGCTGCCAGTCCGGTCCCTGCTCGAGGATGACGACCTTTTTGCCCGCCTGCGCCAGCACGGCGGCGAAGACCGAGCCCGAGGCGCCGGCGCCGACGATGACGACGTCTACTTTTTCGTTCGCCATGTCACCACCTCTTGCTCGGAGCGATGTGCGGCCTGTAGGGAATGCCAAGGGCGGCATAGCCGTCCATGGTGCCGTAGACGACGTCGACGGCATCGCTGCGCAGCACCAGGTACACGAACGGTCCAGGCGGACCTTGCCAGCCCTCGACCTTATTCTGGCGTATGCTGTCGACGAAGTTGCGCTGCTCGGCTTCGCTCAATTCAGCGAACGGCCGGCCGTTGTTGAGCCCTTGGCTGGCACGGTCGATCGCCCCCAGCGCAGCGCGATAGAAATTCGCATACGGTGGGCGCACGTTAAGAATGCGCGCCTCGAGCAGCGCCTCCTCCGCCGGGATCGATATCTGTTGATCGATGAAATGGGATATGCCCGCTTGGCGCGCGCCTGGGACCAGCGTCTCGCCCAGGGCGTCGAGCGTCGCGGCCTGCGCGTCCGTCAGCGTCCGCAGCGCAACACCCGCCGCGCGCGCTGCGCGCGGCGTGAGCAGCACCTCGGCGCCGCCGACCGTGAACGCCAGCGCGCCGATTGCCGCGCCCTTGATCAGGGCGCGCCGTTCGATGTCGTGCATGATCTCCTCCCCCGGCGCCCGCATTGGGCGCGTTATCATCGCCAGCGGTCCGTCCCGGGAAAGACGGCCATTGCCTTTTCACTGTAAAAATTCAACTCCTGTTTGGGAATTGAATCAAGCACTAAGGTTGCCCCGACAGAGCCACTTGGGGCGCCGGTGAAATATGCCTGGCAGACTCACTTCTCCGGCAGCGCCAACCTTATGTGCAGCTCGCGCAGCTGCTTGGGCGAGACTTCCGAGGGCGCCCCCATCATCAGATCCTCGGCGCGCTGGTTCATCGGAAAGAGCACCACTTCGCGCAGGTTCTCTTCCCCGCATAGCAGCATCACGATGCGGTCGATGCCGGGCGCGATGCCACCGTGCGGCGGCGCGCCGAGCGACAGCGCGCGCAGCATGCCGCCGAATTTCTGCTCGAGCGCCTTCTCGTCGTAGCCGGCAATGGCAAACGCCTTGCGCATGACGTCGGGACGGTGATTGCGGATGGCGCCGGAGGAGAGCTCCACCCCGTTGCAGACGATGTCGTACTGGTAGGCCTTGATCTTGAGGAGATCCTCGTCGGACCCGGCCGCCTCCAGCGCCGCTAGTTCGCCCTGCGGCATGGAGAACGGGTTGTGCGAGAAGTCGATCTTCTTCTCGTCCTCGTTCCACTCGTACATCGGGAAGTCGACGATCCAGGCCAGCGCGAAGCGGCGCTCGTCGATCAGCTTGAGCTCCTGGCCGATCAGCGTGCGCGCGTCGCCCGCGAACTTGTAGAACTTGTCGGGCGTGCCGGCGGCGAAGAACACCGCGTCGCCCACCTTCAGCCTCAGCTGCTTCTGGATCGCCATGGCCCGCTCAGCGCCGATGTTCTTGGCGATCGGCCCTGCGCCGCCCTCCTCGCCCTCGCGCCAGAAGATGTAGCCGAGCCCCGGCTGACCCTCGCGCTGCGCCCAGCCGTTCATGCGGTCGCAGAAGGCTCTGGAGCCGCCGCCCGGCGCCGGAATCGCCCATACCCTCGCCTTGGCGTCCTTCTCCAGCATGCCCGCGAACACCTTGAACCCCGAGCCGCGGAAGTGCTCCGACACGTCGGCCATCTCGATCGGGTTGCGCAAGTCCGGCTTGTCGGTGCCGTACTTGCGGATCGCCTCGTCGTAGGGGATGCGCGGCCAGCCCTTCGTCACCGGCTTGCCGTCCGCGAACTCCTCCATCACGCCGGTGATGACGGGCTCCATGGCGGCGAACACGTCGCCCTGCTCGACGAAGCTCATCTCCACGTCGAGCTGGTAGAACTCGCCCGGCAGGCGGTCGGCGCGCGGGTCCTCGTCGCGGAAGCAGGGCGCGATCTGGAAGTAGCGGTCGAAGCCCGAGATCATGATGAGCTGCTTGTATTGCTGCGGCGCCTGCGGCAGGGCGTAGAACTTGCCCGGATGGATGCGCGACGGCACCAGGAAGTCGCGCGCGCCCTCGGGGCTCGACGCCGTCAGGATGGGCGTCGCGAACTCGAAGAAGCCGGCCTCGCTCATGCGCCGCCGGATCGAGGCGACGACGGCGAGCCGCTTCATGATGTTGGCGTGCAGCGTCTCGCGCCGCAGGTCGAGGAAGCGGTACTGCAGTCGCAGGTCCTCCGGATAATTCGGTTCGCCGAACACCGGGACCGGCAGCTCCCTGGCGGTGGACAACACCTCGATCTCGGTGGCCACGACCTCGATTTCGCCGGTGGCGAGATCCGGGTTCACCGTCGACTCGCCGTCGACGACTGGCCGCTCGCGCACCTTGCCGTCGATGCGGATTACCCATTCCGAGCGCACCGTCTCGGCCGTCTTGAAAGCCGGGCTGTCCGGGTCGGCTACCACCTGGGTGATGCCGTAGTGGTCGCGCAAGTTGACGAACTGAAGGCCGCCGAGGTCGTACGCGCGATGCACCCAGCCCGAGAGGCGGACCGCCCTGCCAACGTCACCTTTTCGTAAGGCTCCGCAGGTATGGGAACGATAGCGGTGCAAGGCCTCCACCGCGCCCGCCCTCGCTGCGCCTCTTGCCCCAGCCGTTTTTGCCCCAGCCCCTTCTGGCTCAGCCATGACACCTCAGACCGGTATCGCGTTCGTTGTCGCGTTGCGTGCGGAAAGACCCGCGGAAAAGCACATGGGGGCCGCCCCTTGTCAAGCCGAGGGATGTCGATCCGACGGAGGTCAAGCGGATGGATGTCGGGCCAGTGCTCGGGCCAGTGCTCGGGCCAGTGCTCGGGCCGACGGATGCGGTCGGCCCCGACCGTCCACGGCAGAGCGGTGTCATTGCCAGGGCGGGGGTGGCGATTTGCGCAAGGTTGGTCAATTTCCGGTCACTCGCGTGGCCGGGTCGCGTTTGCGTGTCGCCGCAGGGCGTCGCCTCGGCGTCGCCGCGTTGACCCTGGCGGCGCTGATGCTGGCTGCCGCCCCGGGCGAGGCGGAGCCCCGCGCTCCCGGTGCCGCCGCCCCGCACGGCGGGCACAAGCCAAAGGCCGCCGAGACGCCCAGGGGGCCACTGCTCGCCGTCATCTCCATCGCCCGCCAACGCCTCCACCTCTACGACGGGAAGGGCCTCGTGGCGCAGAGCCTCGTCTCCACCGGCATGATGGGCTACGGCACGCCGACGGGTGTGTTCTCGGTGCTGCAGAAGCGGCGATATCACGAGTCCAACATCTATTCCGGCGCGCCGATGCCGTTCATGCAGCGGCTCACCTGGTCCGGCATCGCGCTGCACGCCGGCGTGCTGCCCGGTTTTCCCGCCTCGCACGGCTGCATCCGGCTTCCGCACGGCTTCGCGGCCGAGCTGTGGGGAATGACCAGGGTTGGCACGCGGGTGGTGGTGGCGCCCAACGACGCCCCGGCGCTCGCCATCGAGGACGAGCGTCTGCCGTCCCCCAGGCTGACACCGATGCCCCTCGACGTCGATCGCTCGCAAGAGGAGGTGGCCGCTCTGCCCACCGGCCCCAGCCTCGCCTCGGCGGCAGAGCGCAGGGTCGTGGACGCGCAGGAGCAGATCGGGCCCTCCGGCTTGCCTCGTCTCACCCCCTGGCAGCGCGCCAACGCGGCCAGTGCCATCGCCCTCAAGGACGTGGCCGCGACAGCCAGGGCCGCCAAGCTGGCTGCCGAGGCTGCCGGCGCGAAGGCCGCCGAGGCGCGCAACGCCCTGGCAGCGCTGCGCCGGGCCGAGCTGGCCCTCGCCGCCGCCGAGCGTCGGCACGACGCCGCAACGCGGGCTGCCGCCGTGCCCTCCCAGCCGCCCGCGACGGAGCGCGCGGCCGAGGCTCTCGCCGCTGCCGAGGACAGTCTCGCCGACGCTCAGCGGGCCGCCGAGTCGGGGCGCCTGATCGAGGCCGCGCTTCGCCAGGAGGCCTTCGAGGCAGCGACGGCCGCCGCCGAGGCCGAGGAGGCCCGCCGGGAGGCCGCCGCGGCCGTCAAGGCGGTCGAGCGCAGCCTGGAGCCCATCTCCATCCTGGTGAGCCGCAGGGCAGGCCGCGTCTACATCCGCCAGGGTTGGGAGCCTGTCCACGAGGCCCCGGTGCGGTTCCTCGGCGACGGACCGCCGCTGGGCACTCACGTCTACCTCGCCACAGACACCGCTGCCGACGGTGCGGCGCTGCGCTGGCTCTCCGTCTCTCTGCCCTCCCCGGCGCCCCGCGCGGCCCGGCCGGGCGACCGCCGCGGTGGACCTGCGCAGCCTGCACCCGCGCCGGGCCTCCCCCAGGAAACCGCCGCCGGCGCGCTCGCGCGCTTCGAGCTGCCCGAGGCCACGCGCCGCTTCATCGCCGACCGCCTGTGGGTGGGCGCTACACTGATCGTCTCCGAGCACGGCACCAGCGGCGAGACCGGGCCCGGCACTGATTTCATCGTGCTGACACGCTGACCCGTCTGCCCGCCAGGCCCGTCTGCCCGCCAGGATTGTGGGCTCTTGGGGCCTCGCTTCGCTTGACCCTGCCCCGCTCTTGCCCATCTGCGGCGCTAGGACCGCGCGCCTGAGGCAGGCAACTGGGCGCCGGGCGGGCCGTTGACGGCTGCCGCCCGGCCCAAGGGTGGGGGCAATCCATGCGTAAGGTTATCCTGGGTCTTCTCGTGGCGCTGCTCGTCGGCGTCGGCGGATATTTCGGCGCCGTCCACTGGGCCGAGCGCACCGCCGCGCGCGAGGTGGACGCCCGGCTCGATCTCTGGCGCTCCGGTGGCGGCTCGGCCACGCGCGGCCCGGTGCGGTTCGATCTCTGGACGCGCACGCTCAAGGTGGCCGACGTGGCGATTACGTTGCCCTCCTCGTCCGACGCGCGGATTTCCATCGACGAGGTGATCGCCACCGGAGTGGAGCCGTCCGGACGAGCGCGCCGCCTCGACATCGTCGGCCTGCAGATCAGCCAGGTCTTGCCGGGCCTTGCCGGCGCGCGGATGCAGCAGAAGGCGCCGCGCGTCACGCTCACGGACTTCTCCGAGCGTCCGGTTGCGCCGACGAAAGGCGTCTCCTTAGCCGATGCCACGCGCCGCTGGTTGGAGCAGCTCAGCGCCATCGCCGCCTCCTCCATCGAGGCGCCCTCGCTCACCGTGACGGTCACCCCGGCGGAAGCGAGCAGTCGCCCCGCTCCTGCGCCTCAGACGGCCCTCGTCGGCACCGCCGAGTACACCTATTCCAACCTCGTCCTGCGCGAGGTCGCAAACGGCCGCATCGCCGAGGCGACCGTCGAGAAGATCGCGCTCCGCGCCGGCTCCGGGCGTACCGGCCCGGGCTTCACCGGCGAGATGGCCAATGCCTCGGTGCGCGACATCGATATCGGGCCGGTGCTCGCCTGGCTCGATCCGTCCCGCCCCAGAAGCGAAGGCTACCAGCGCGTGTACGGGCAGATCGCTGCCGGCCCCTACACGGTGCGGCTCGGCGACGGCACCGGCCTCGTCATCGACCGCATCGTCGCCGAGGAGCTCGGCCTGCACCCGGCCAGACTGTCGCTCGACGATCTTGACTTCCTCATGGAGGTGACGAGGCAAGGCAACGCGCCGCCCACGGCCGCGCAGCTCGTCATGCTGGTCGACAAGATGGCGGGTCTCTACGAAGGCATCGGCATCGGCCGGCTGGAGCTGCTGGGCCTGAAGGTGGACACCCCGCGTGAGGGCATCGCCATCGGCAGCATTGCCTTCAAGGGGCTCGAAAATGGACGGCTGGCCGAGCTCTCCATCGAGCAGCTGGAGGCCCAGAAGGCCCCGAAGGAGCCCGCCGGGATCGGGCGCAGGGTCATTGAGGGGCTCAACGGCCAGCCGGTCCCCGGCGAGACCGTCAAGGTCGGGCGCATGAGCGTCAGGGGGTTCGACATCGTCAAGCTGCTCCGCACCACCTCGACGCAGATCGCCTCGCTGGGCCAGCGGCCGGGCGGCCCCAGTCAGGTTCCGAGTCAGGCCCCGAGTCAGGCCATCAGTCCACCCATGAGTCCGGCCATGGCTCTGCTCGGCGCGATCGAGGGCGTCGAGTTCAAGGATTTCGCGGTTCCTGACCCGGCAACCGGCCGCACGGTGCATGTCGAGGCGTTCGACGCGGCGTGGGGGCAACTCGTCGGCGGTGTGCCCTCCGAGGCCCGTCTGTCCGCCAAGCTGTCCGGCCCCATCGGCCCGGCCGACCCCGATGCCTTCGTCAGGGCGCTCGCCGGACGCGGCATGGCCAGCCTGACG
>DATMZP010000198.1:0-3713 GCA_035573595.1 Hyphomicrobiaceae bacterium | reverse complement strand
ATTGAGGATCGTCACGTCACACGAGGGCGCGATCTCAGTTCGAGAGGTCTGCGCAGCCACGGACGACCATTCCCTAGTGCAGCCCCACCACAGGGAGCCGCGGCACGGTCAGCCAAACCTTGACCATTGGGTTCGCTCGGCTCGGACCAAACTCAAGCAGCGTGGCGCCATCCGTCACGTCGGTCGCCCCCTCTACATTTCAAACCGACCCACTACCCTGACGCCAGTTCCCTTGTGTGCGCGTTGGGAGTAGGTTCCTGGGCGGCCGGACGGGTGCGGCAGCACGGGAGAACGCCAATGGCCAACTACATTCTCCTCGCCACCTATACCGAGCAAGGCATCAAAAGCATCAAGGATACGGTGAAGCGCAACGAGGCCGTACGCGAGCTGGCCAAGAAGGCCGGGCTCGCGATGAAGGAGAGCTACTGGACGCTCGGCGCCTTCGATGTGGTTGCCCTCTTCGAGGCGCCCGACGACGAGACCATGACGGCCTTCTCGCTGTCCGTGGCCAAGCTTGGCAACGTCAAGACGCAGACGCTGCGCGGCTTCACGGCGAAGGACATGGACGGCATCCTGCGCAAGATGGTGTGACGGCGGCGCGGGCGGGTGTCAGACCCGGAGGGCCCGGAGGGTCTGGCGCTTTGCCAGCCACTCCCGCACCCGCGCCTCCGGTTCGGCGTGGGTGATGAAATCGGTCACCACGGCCAGGCTGTCCGCGCCGGCCGCAAGCACGGTATCGGCGCGCTCGGGCGTGAGGCCGCCGATCGCGACCAGCGGCAGGTCGCCGATGCGGCTGCGCCAATCGGCGATGCGATCGAGGCCCTGGGGTGCCCATTTCATGACCTTGAGCCTGGTCTCGTAGATGGGGCCCAGCGCCACGTAGTCCGGCTGCACCGCCAGGGCGGTCGCCAGCTCCTCGTGGCTGTGCGTAGAAATGCCGAGCCGCACGCCCGTTGCCTTGAGCGCGGCGACGTCGGCGCCGGCCAGGTCCTCCTGGCCCAGGTGCACGAAGTCGGCGCCCGCATCCAGCGCCTCGCGCCAGTAGTCGTTGACGATCAGCTGGCAGCCGTGACGCCGGCACAAGTCGAGCGCCGCCGCGATCTCCCGGGCAATCACATCGGGTGCGGCGTCCTTCACCCGCAACTGGACGGCCTTCACCCCCAGCGGCAGCAGGCGCGCGACCCACTCCGCGCTGGGCACAATCGGATAGAAGACGTCGAGCCCCTGAAGGTGCCCATCACGCGGCCCATGAAGCGGCATCAGCCGGCGCGTCATCGCCGCTTGCCCAGGTCGAAGAACGGCGTGCCGGCCACGGGCGTCGAGGGCACCGCCATGTCGCGCACCGGCATCAGGCCCGCCTCGTAGCCCATGCGGCCGGCCTCGATGGCGCCGGCGAACGCGCGCGCCATGCGCACCGGGTCGGCCGCAGTCGCCACCGCCGTATTGAGCAGCACCGCGTCGTAGCCCATCTCCATGGCCGCGGCGGCGTGCGAGGGTGTGCCGATGCCCGCATCGATAACCAGCGGCACCTCGGGGAAGTAGCGGCGCATGCTCTGCAATGCGGAGCGGTTGGTGAGGCCCTGCCCGGTGCCGATGGGCGCTCCCCACGGCATCAGCACCCGACAGCCGGCGGCGACGAGGCGCTCCGCCGCGATCAGGTCCTCGGTGGTGTAGGGGAACACCTTAAAGCCGTCCGCGGAAAGCGCGCCCGCGGCCTCGACCAGACCGAACAGGTCTGGCTGCAGGGTATCGTCGTTGCCGATCACCTCGAGCTTGATCCAGTCGGTGCCGAACAGCTCGCGCGCCATCTGCGCCGTGGCGATGGCCTCCCTGGGTGTGCGGCAGCCGGCGGTGTTGGGCAGCACCCGCACGCCAAGCTCGTTGATCAGGTCGAAGAAGCGCTGGCCCGGGGATTGGCCAGTCTGTCGGCCGGCGCCGGCGCGGGCCGTCTCGCGCCGCAGCGATATGGTGACGACCTCCGCGCCCGAGGCCTTCACCGCGTCGCTCATCACCTGCGGCGAGGAATAGCGGGCCGTGCCGAGGAGCAGGCGCGAGGACAGCTCCACGCCATAGGGGCTGAAGGGCTTCGGTGTCGCCGCGGTCTGTGCACCGTCTGCAGTCATGGAATCGTGGCCTTCCCGATGCGCCAAGTGTATCAGCCGCCCTGCCGCGGCGCCACGATCTCCACCCTGTCACCGCCGGCGAGCTGCGTTGCGGCGCGCGCCTCCCTCGGCACGAAGGCGCCGTTGACGGCTGTCGCCACGGTAGTGGCGGCAAAGCCCTGGCCGGCCACCAGCTCGGCCAGCGTGCGGGCCTCGGTCGCGACGGGCTCGCCGTTGAGCATGATGGCGGTGGGACGCGGACTGTGAAGCTGCATCTCGTTGGCTCGTGGCAGGGCCGCGCAGGCTCGCATTCTCAGCTGCTATCTGTGACAGCGCCGCGGATTGTTCAAGCGCCCGCTGCGGTTGGCGGTTGCGCCGCCCGCCGCTTGGCCGTCATTGTAGCGCCGACTTGGACGCATTGCGTCCGTCGGCGCGCAAACCGGGGCACGCGGCTCCAGGGGGAGGCTCATGTTCAAGGACCTCATGTCATCGCGGCGCTTCGCCCCGCTGTTCTGGTGCCAGCTCTGCTCCGCTCTCAACGACAACTTCCTCAAGAACGCGCTCGTCATGCTGATCCTGTTCGGCCTCGGCGGGGCCGGCTCGAGCGTGGGAGCGCATGGCCCGGCGCTGGTGACCCTGGCCGGGATCGTCTTCATCGCCCCGTTCTTCATCCTGTCGGCCCTGGGCGGGGAGCTGGCCGACCGCTACGACAAGGCCTCCATCGCCGCCGCCGTCAAGCTCGCGGAAATCCCGATCGCCGGCCTCGCCGCCGTCGGCTTCTTCCTGCACTCGGTGGCCATCCTGTTCGTCACGCTCGCCCTGTTCGGCATCGTCGCCGCGCTGTTCGGCCCGGTGAAATACGGCGTGCTGCCCGAGAAGCTCAAGACGGCGGAGCTGCCGGCCGGCAATGCCCTGGTGGAGGGTGCCACCTTCCTCGCCATCCTGGCCGGCACCATCGCCGGCGGCATCGCCATCAAGAACGCCACGACGCCGGAGCCGGTCGTCGCCGTCATCCTGGCGTTGGCGATCGTTTCCTGGGGCTTCGCGCGGGCGATTCCGGCCGCCGGCCCCGCGGCGCCCGGCTTGGCCATCACCGCCAACCCGTGGACCTCCACCGTGGCGCTGCTGCACGAATTGAAGAGCGAGCCACGCCTGTGGAGCGGCACGCACATCGTCTCCTGGTTCTGGCTGGTGGGATCGGTGACGCTGTCGCTGCTGCCGGCGCTGGTGAAGAATAACATCGGCGGCAACGAGGACGTGGTGACGCTGGGCCTGACCACCTTCGTCGTTGGCATCGCCCTCGGCTCGGGCCTGGCGGCGCGTGCGAGCCAGGGCACGCCCAACCTGGCGCTGGTGCCGCTGGGCGCCGCCATGATGGGCCTGTTCGCTCTCGCCATTGCTCTGCTCGCCGGTCTGCTGGAGCCCGAGGCGGACAAGATGGGGCCGCTGGCGGTGCTCGGCAGCGTCAACGGGCTCGCCCTCAATGCGGCGCTGGGCGGGCTCGCCCTTGCCGGCGGCCTGTTCATCGTGCCGGCCTTCGCGGCCGTGCAGGCCTGGTCGCCGCCCGAGGCGCGCGCCCGCGTGATCGCGGCCGTCAACGTCATGAACGCG